>JBGAGR010000203.1:0-14288 GCA_044226645.1 Aggregatilineales bacterium | reverse complement strand
ATTTCAAAGAACCCCGCCATGTCGTGTGTCGCGATGTTTTGAACCTGCTTTCGCAGGTCGGGTCATCTAAAAGTGAGCTTGGTCTTGGCCGAGGCCTATCACCTGACTCCCTTATAGGAATGCCCATCAGATGGGTGTTGGCTCAAAACGCATTGCGCCATCACGCGCACGGCAGGTTAGGGTCTTTTATACCAGACAGGGAGACGGGTGTAAAGACTGAATGCCCCTAAAATGATTAAAATTGTGTATTAGATGGTGATGTTTGCATTAACCAATTGCAGTGCGCATTTGTACTTTTTGAGTGCGGTGGAATCGTATTTCTATGCAAACATTTCGCCGTTCGGCTGCTTAAATTCAGATTGGACATAAGAGTGCGGTAAATAGATGGGCATGAGCGGGGAAATTGGCTATAATCACATACTTCGGTATGGTATAGTGAGTTAGTACGGGATCACATTCCCCACTCATATCGACCAATGAAGTCTACTTGTTACTTCATTGTCATTTACTTAAGCGCTATCCTCGCTTTACTTGCAGACGAATCACATGATGAGCTACTCCAATCATACTAACCGCAATGAACGTACCAAGGTCTGCTATGAAAATGGCAGCATGGTCGGTCAGAGCCATCACGATTCGAACTATTTATAGGGGTCATAACTGGTATTTGTTCCAGTTTTTATTGATGTTGACGTAAGGGAGACTTATATGACCAAGAAAAAGCAGTTGACTACTGCTCACGGAAATCCAATCGGTGACAATCAGAATTCGCTGACTGCCGGCCCGCGCGGCCCTTTGCTGATGCAGGACTTTCAATTATTGGAAAAGATGGCGACCTTTAACCGCGAACGGGTTCCAGAGCGCATTGTTCACGCTAAAGGTTCAGGTGCTTTCGGGACATTTACCATCACCAATGACATTTCGCGCTACTCCAAAGCCAAAGTATTTTCTGCTGTCGGTAAGCAGACACCTTGTTTACTGCGTTTTTCCACCGTTGCCGGTGAACGTGGTGCTGCTGATGCTGAACGTGATGTGCGCGGTTTTGCCGTCAAGTTCTACACAGAAGAGGGCAACTGGGATATGGTGGGGAACAACACACCTGTGTTTTTCGTCCGCGATCCCTACAAATTTAGCGATTTCATCCATACTCAGAAGCGTGACCCCAAAACCAACATGCGCTCAACAACGGCCATGTGGGATTTCTGGTCACTGTCCCCCGAAAGCCTGCATCAGGTGACGATCCTCTTCAGCGATAGAGGTCTGCCACAGGGCTACCGTTTCGTGAATGGTTTCAGCAGCCATACCTACAGCTTTATCAATGCTGCCAACGAACGCTTCTGGATTAAATTACACTTCAAGACTGCGCAGGGCATCAAGAACTGGACGAATGCAGAAGCTGCCGAAATTGTGGGTCAGGATCGAGAAAGTTCGCAGCGTGACCTTTTCGAAGCCATTGAACGCGGTGAGTATCCGCAGTGGCGCGTATACGCCCAGATTATGCCTGAAAAAGAGGCTGAAACTTATGCTATCAATCCTTTCGATCTGACCAAAGTGTGGCCTCATGCGGATTATCCATTGGTCGAAATCGGCCTTCTGGAGCTGAATCGCAACGCTGAGAACTATTTCGCTGAGATTGAACAGGCGAAAAAGAGGCTGAAACTTATGCTATCAATCCTTTCGATCTGACCAAAGTGTGGCCTCATGCGGATTATCCATTGGTCGAAATCGGCCTTCTGGAGCTGAATCGCAACGCTGAGAACTATTTCGCTGAGATTGAACAGGCAGCTTTTGAGCCGTCCAATATTGTTCCGGGCATCGGCTTTTCGCCAGATAAGATGCTGCAAGCACGTATCATGTCTTACGCGGATGCGCATCGCTACCGGATTGGTGTGAATTATGCATCTTTGCCTGTGAATCACGCGCATTCCGATGTTGCCACTTATCACCGCGATGGTCATATGCGCTTTGATGGAAATTCTGGCGGCGCGGTCAACTATGAGCCGAACAGCATGGGCGGCCCGGTTGAAGATTCAAAGTATGTTGAACCGCCTCTGCGTATTTCGGGTGATGCTGACCGTTACGATCATCGTGACGGTAATGATGATTACACCCAGCCCGGTAATTTGTTCCGCTTGATGAATGCAGATCAAAAAGAACAGCTTTTCTGTAATCTGGCAGAAGCCATGCAGGGTGTGCCTGAGCGTATCGTGGCACGCCAACTGGTGCATTTCTACAAGGCCGATCCGAATTATGGCGCTGGTGTTGCCCAGAAAGTCGGTCTGGATATGAAGCGTTTTGCCCCCTGGGCGAAACTTTCTCTGCCCGAATTGTTCCAGAAGACTTCGGAAGAGGGTTACACCCGCTAAGGGTTGGTCTTAGTGTGGTAAATCGTTAGAAAATGGTTTCGCAGCGGCGGCGAATAATGTTGCCGCTGCAATGTTTGCTGCAAAGAGCAGTTCCGTATAATTATGCCGGTTTCTGCCATTATTGCTGCGTTCCCGCCAGGGAAAACCCGCCTCAAAAGTATTGCTGCTGCCGCTATGGCAAATAGGTTTGGTCATTAGCTGCTATTGTTCGCTATTTGCTGCAAGACGCTGCTATCTGAGGGCAAAGATGCCGGAGGAGGGGGTGTGCTGCACTACCACAGGGAAAGTGTGCAATGTTCGCCCTTTCGACAGGAAGCAACTGCTGCAATCTTTGCCGTTTGAACGCCAATGAATGTGCAAAACAGTCATGAGAAAGCATAGAAATTTCTCCTCCGGTGACATTCACTACCCTTGATTATGGTAGAAATTATGTGCTATGTCAAGTTCGGAAAAATAAACCTTACTTCAGGATAAATTTCAACATAAGGCATGATGTTTATCAGGCAAAGATTGTCTCTCATCTGGCTAGAATGACCATACAGATTGGAGAGAATACGATGTCTGAAAATCACATTGATGCACTGCTGCCCTCTGAGATCGCTCAACGGGCAGAAGCAGCGGGTGTCAAAAAAGCAGCTCTGGATACGCTGAGTATGTTCGCGCTGGCGGTGCTGGCGGGGGTATTTATCGCACTGGGGGCGGTGTTTTCGACCACTGTTGTGGCGGGAGCGAGTGGAGTGCTGCCGTATGGCGTTGTCCGACTGCTGGCAGGCTTAGTGTTTTGTCTGGGACTGATTCTGGTGGTGATTGGCGGGGCAGAATTGTTCACTGGCAATAACCTGATTGTGATGGCCTGGGCAAGCGGAAAAATCAGCCTCCTGGCTCTGCTGCGTAACTGGGTGATTGTATATGCGGGAAATTTCGCCGGAGCACTGATGACCGCCGGGCTGGCTTTCCTGACACGGCAGTATACCTTTGGCGGTGGTGTGGTCGGTCAGACAGCGCTCACGATTGCCAACGGTAAAGTCCATCTCGATTTTGTGCAGGCGATTGTATTGGGGATGCTGTGTAATGGGTTGGTGTGTCTGGCAGTATGGCTGACGTTAGGCGCGCGGACGACCACCGACAAGATTCTGGCGATCATTTTTCCGATTACGGCTTTTGTCGCGATGGGCTACGAACACTCGATTGCCAATATGTATTTCATCCCAGCAGGGCTGCTGATCAAACAATTTGATCCCACCTTCACGGCGGGTGTGAATCTGGAGTTAAGCAATTTGACGATAGGTGGTTTTGCTGCCAATTTAATCCCCGTCACGATTGGTAACATTATCGGCGGTGGGTTAATGGTGGCGGCTATCTACTGGTTTATTTACCTGCGGAAAAATCATTCATAGAGATGCGAGTGTCTGATTGAGTGCATCTATGGAACCAAGCTGTTCGAGTGCCTCAAGCGTATAGATGACTTTGGGAATCCATATCCAGTCGGTCCTATCCAGATTGCCTTCGGCGCACCACGCCAGCGGGACATATAAGCTCTGGATAGCACATAGGCGATAATCCAGCCATAACTGTTCCCATGAATAATTCGCTACTCCACACTGAATCAGTTCGGCATGATATAACCGGAGCAGCGAGTCTTCGATACGCTTTCGATAAACGGGATACCACCAATGTACCATCATATAGGTCAAATCGCTGACTCCCAGCCAGCAGGTGAGTGACCAGTCAAATGGTTGGCGGTCTATAGCGTAAGTGTCGCCCTCGGTTTTCGGCAGCAGAAAATTGCCGTTGTGTGAATCGCCGTGAATCAAAGTCAGATGATTCGGATTTTGCTGCGTTCGTGCCAACATCCAGCGTGGAAATTTCACGACAATATCTGCAATCAATGCCTGCTGTTCCGGCGTGATGCGATCTCGCAGAAAATCCAGCATTGGCGATAGACCCGCGAGGCAGAAATTGACATATTCGCTGGCGGTGAGCGGCAGTCGTTCCGGGCGTGACAGCTTCAAAAAGAGCGTTTTGGGGGCGGAGTCAGGTGCATCAACGCTGTACTTGATGTTCAGAAAATGATTGAGCGAAGCCTGATGGTCTGTCCGCGACGCTTCAACATGGGTGACATGCCCCGATGCCAAAACGCCTTTTTCGTGCAGAACCTCTGTGAGCCAATCGGGGGTTAATTCCTCAAAAGTGTGCAAAACGGTCATGATAACCCCTTAAGTTGTCAGTTTTTAGTCATCAGTTTTTAGTAGGAAAGATAAGATTGAAAATGCATACAGGGATTTGGGAAACTGGTGTTGTGCGAATCGTTTTCGATAGCTGCTTATTGAAGTGCAAAAGTCAAAACACCCTTCCTCGTCAATAAACCCGCAGCAGCAGCCCTTTGAGGTACGCGCCTTCGGGGAACGTGAGCGCGACGGGATGATCGTCACCGGGGCCGAGGTGCTTGAGGATTTGCGCCTGACGGCCTGAATCGGCTAACGCGCCAAAAACGATTTTCTGGAACAGGTCAGCACTGATGGCTCCTGAACAGGAGAAGGTCATCAGATAGCCGCCGGGTTTGACACACTTAAAGGCGTTGAGGTTGATGTCCTTGTAGCCGCGTGAGGCTTTTTCGACCTGCCCGGCATTGTGGGCAAATTTGGGTGGGTCGAGAATCACGACATCGAACTGCTTATTTTCCGCCGCATAATCGCGCAGAAGTTCAAATACATCGGCTTGGATGAATTCGAATTGATTTAATGCCTTAGCCTGCAAGTTTTCCTGTGTGACATTGAGTTTTATGTTTTCCTCAGCAAGTTCAAGTGCTTCGTGCGATGCATCAACATTTACGATGTGGGTTGCGCCTGCCCGAAAAGCACATAAACCAAATGCCCCCGTATAGCTGAATAAATTGAGAAGAGTCTTTTCCTTCCCTGACGGAAATTTCCCAATATCTTGGAGTCGTACCGGGAATTGAGCTACAGTTTCGTACAAAAGCGAACGGTTATCGCGTTGATCGAGATAAAAGCCTGTTTTGTGTCCGTTTATTAAATCAACGTTGAAATTCCATGTTCTCTCGTTGATGACTACATATCTTGGAGGTTCATCGCCCCAGAGAACACCCTTTGCAGAATCTAAACCTTCTTTTGTGCGCACATCTACATCACTACGCTCATATATGCCTGTTAACGAAACACCTGATTCTGAGAATAGTTCGCTTAGTATGTTAGATATATTCGTTTTCCGTATGTCGATTCCAAGAGTTAATGCTTGAAGAACAAGCCAGTCTCCATACCTATCTACAATTAGCCCCGGCAGAAAATCGTTCTCAGCATTTATAACTCTATGGGCGGGATTCCAGACGCTCCCATCAGCCATCAAAGCATGATATTTCGATCTTTCATTTACTAAGATCGCGCGTTTGAGCATTCGCCGCCACCAATCCTCGTTGATGTCCTCGTCATCCCATGTCAGAATACGCACCTGAATCTGCGATTTGGGATTCCAATAGCCGCGCGCGAGGAAGCGACCATCACGGGCGGTCACGGTCACAATATCGCCGGGAGTCGGATCGCCCTCCACCGAGTCAATCGCGCCCGAAAATATCCAGGGATGCTGCTGGAGGATGGGTTTTTCGCGCCCTTTTTTGATAATGACGATACCGTTATTCATGATTGATCCTTTTTGAACGCGAAGGCGCGAAGTATTTTGAGGGAAAAACGATGGAGCGTCTTAGACACTCCCCTACAGATGACTCTATTGTGCGGGATTTTGTGGGATATTGTCCAGACCGAGCATTTGCAGCAAATCGGCTTCGGAGATGATGGCGACACCGAGTTCACGGGCTTTATCGGCTTTGCTGCCTGGAGAATCGCCCATCAGGACATAGCTGGTTTTTTTGCTGACACTGCCGCTGGTTTTGCCGCCGTGTGATTCGATGAGTTCTTCGGCCTGTTCGCGCGACATGGTGGGTAATGTTCCCGTGATGACGAATGTTTTCCCGGTCAGGGAGTCACCCGCCACGACTTTGGCTTCGGCCTGCATGTTCACGCCTGCCGCACGCATTTTATCCAACACATGTCGGTGATGTTCGTCCGCGAACCAATCCACCACGCTTTGCGCCAGTATGGGGCCGATGCCGTCAATGTCATCAATCTGATCAGCGGTGGCGGTCAACAGTGCATCAATCGAGCCGAAGCGATCTGCAATGAGTCCGGCGTTGACTCCACCCACGCCATCAACGCCGAGCGAGGATAGCAATTGCGCTAACGGACGATGTTTGGCGGCTTCTATCGAGGCCAACAGGTTATCGACTTTTGGACGATGTTTGGCGGCTTCTATCGAGGCCAACAGGTTATCGACTTTTTTGTCAGCAAATTTTTCCAGCTCCAACAGCGGTTCGCGCGTCAGATAGAAGATGTCGGCCTCGTCCTGAATGATGCCTTTGTCGATCAGCGTCTTCACCGTTTGCGGCCCCATGCCTTCGATGTCCATTGCGCCGCGCGAAACGAAAAATTCGATGCTGCGGAAAATACGTTCCGGACAGAGTGGATTCGGGCAGAAATAGTCGATCAGGCCGTCCAACTGAATGATTTTATCGCCGGAGTAGGGGCATATATCCGGCGGGAGAATCGGTGTCTCGCTGCCATCGCGTGCGCCAATCACCGGGCCGATGACATAGGGGATGACCTCGCCGGAGCGCTTGACGATGACCGTATCCCCCAGGCGAATATCCAACTTGGCAATCTGGTCGTAGTTATGCAGACTGGCGCTGACAACCGTCACGCCACCTAAAAATACGGGCTGTAACTGCGCCGTAGGGGTAACTTTGCCGGTACGCCCGATGTTGACCGTTACCCCGAGCAATTTAGTGGTCATTTCTTCGGCGGGGAATTTGTAGGCAATCGCGCCGCGCGGGTCTTTTCCCGATATGCCCAAATCATCCGCCAGGCGCAGGTCATTCATTTTGATGACCACGCCGTCGATTTCGAAATCCAACTGCTTTTTGCGGGATTCCCATGTGGATGACCACGCCGTCGATTTCGAAATCCAACTGCTTTTTGCGGGATTCCCATGTGGGTAATTGCTGGATAACGCTGGATAATGTGGGATAATATCCCACAAAAGGCGGGACAGGGAAGCCCATATCCCGCAAATAATTCAGAATATCCCACTGTTTATCCAACGAGAATCCCACACTGCTCACCACCGCATAAATGTAGGCTGTTAAAGGTCGCGTGGCGGTGATGCGGGATTCTTTTTGTTTTAACGTACCGGATGCTGTGTTACGGGCGTTGACGTAGAGCGGCAGGCCGGCCTCTTCCTGACGTTTGTTGAGCGCGGCAAATTCCTTTTTCAGGAACATCACTTCGCCGCGCACGACCAGCTTTTCCGGCGGCTTCGGGCCGTTGGGGTCAACCGGGATGCGCAGCGGGATATTGCGAATCGTGCGGACGTTGGCGGTCACATCATCGCCTTGCACCCCATCGCCGCGTGTGGCGGCCTGCGTCAGATAGCCATTTTCGTAGGTGATGACGACTGTCAGACCATCGAGTTTTGGTTCGAGGGTATAACCCAATTCCATGCCACTGGGGAGCAGCTTAAGATTGCGTTCTTCCCACGCGCGAAGTTCTTCTTCGCTGAAGGCATTCGCCAGACTCAAAATCGGTGCGGGGTGACGCACTTTAGGGAAATCTTCGGAGAGATCGCTGCCTGCCCGTTGAGTCGGTGAATCCGGCGTAATCAGTTCAGGATGTTCAGCTTCAAGTGCTTTGAGTTCGTTGTAGAGCAAATCGTATTCGCGGTCTGTGATGATCGGACTGCCGAGGACGTTATAACGGTAGATATGGAAATTGAGTTGTTCGCGCAGTTCAGCGGCACGAGCAGCAGGGTCTTGAGACATAGAGTTAGAGTTACCTCAAATTATTCATCGCCAGTTGATTGAGAGTCATGTTTGCGGTTTGGGTGCGATTTCCAGAAAGACGGATGCTGCCCAACCAGATTTTGTTGCATCGTTCGGGTCTTGGATTTTCCACCATGTATAGCCATCGGCTTGTGCGGGGCCATCGACGACATTGAAGATTGCCCCATCATCCACGACGAATAACACGCTTGATCCGGTTGTCACGCCGGGGGCAGAGCGCACATTCAGGCCACTTTCTTTCGAATCCACGATGACTGATTTGCCAACACCGATGGTTTCCGGTGTGGGCGAGATAACAATCGGGGCGAGAGTGGGGCCAGCCAGAATTATGGCGGATGCACCGGCTTGCTGTCCCGGAAGTCCAATTGGAGATGTAGCCTGGGCGGAGAGCGCTGGGACTGTGATCGCGGGTGTTTCGGTTGGCGCGGCAGTGATGACCACGAACTGCGGTGGTAAGGCGGGCGCGGTACGTCCACCCAGCCCAAAGACGGCGACCACGATGCATGATACCCCGCCGCACACCATGAACAGCATCAGCAGCACTGACCAGATGGGCAGCGAGAGCGGATTGCTGCGCGGCTGCGGAATCGATCTGCTTGCGGGAACTCGCGGTGCTTCGTAAGTCGGTGGTGGTGCGCCGCGCTTGGGTTTTTCCGGTGTGGTACGGGTTCTGTTATAACCGGGACGCGGCGGTGGCGGTTGTACCAGACGCGCATCCTTCACAGGCGGCATATTGCGCGTGCGATTTTCCGTCGATTGCAGGCGCGTGGCCTGTGAATCCTCAATTTCCGGCGGCAGATACGGTTGCGTCGGCTGATTATCGAGATTGGAGCCGTCTTCTGGTAAGTTAGGCTTTTCGGCCATAGGTCATCTACTTCCCGCGATTTTGCGTCCAGGCAATAAATTTTTCGACAGGCCAGGTGTTGATGACGGAAGGCGCTTCGACCCAGCCGCGTCGTGCGGTGAGTATACCAAAATACAGCAAATCCATGTGTTCCGGCGCATGAGCATCAGTGTCAATCGCCAGCGGGATACCAAGCTCAACCGCGCGGCGGGCGTACTGCGCTTCCAGATCGAGGCGGCGTGGGTTGGCATTGATTTCCAGCGCGATGCCGCTTTCACGGGCGGCTGCGAATACCGCGTCCATGTCGAGGTCGGCGGGTTCGCGATCCGGGATAAGCTGTCCGCGTGGATGTCCAATCAGGTCAACATGCGGATTCTTGATGGCATTCAGCAAACGTGCTGTCACCTGATCGCGCGGCTGACGCAGCCCGAAGTGCAGCGAGGCGATGACGAAATCCAGCTTTTCCAACACCTCATCGGGATAATCGAGCGTGCCATCGGTGCGGATGTCCATTTCGACACCGTGAAAGACGCGAATCGAGCCGCCGAGTGCCTCATCTACACGCCGTACTTTTTCCTGCTGCTCCATGATGCGTTCTACGGAAAGGCCATTGGCGATGGTCGAATACTGTGAATGATCGGTGATGACGATGTATTTGCGGCCTCGCTCACGGGCAGCTTCTGCCATTTCACGAATGCCCAGCTTACCATCACTCCAATTGGTATGCATATGCAGATCGGCCTGCATATCGTCCATCGAGATGAGTTTCGGCAGGCGATTTTCCTGCGCCGCCTCGATTTCGCCGCTGTTTTCCCGCAGTTCGGGCGCTATCCAGGGCAGATCGACAGTGGCGTAGACTTCTTCCTCGGTGGCACACAGGATTTTGGGCGCGTCTTCGATGATATTGCCCTCGGCATCTACGGGGCTGAAAGCCCATTCGTTCAGGCTGTAACCTTTTTCCAGCGCCAGTTCACGCATTCGGATATTATGTGCCTGACTGCCGGTGAAATAGTTGATGGCTGTCCCCCACTTCGCTTTTTCGAGGATGCGTAAATCGACCTGCAAGCCGTTGAGCAGTTCAACCGAGCTTTTGGTCGGGCCATTGCCGAGAATTCGCGCAACCTGCTCCATTTTGACAAACGCATCCATGATTGGTGCGGCATCGTCGCTGGCGATCAGTAGATCGACATCACCAATGGTGGGACGGGCGCGGCGGATACTCCCGGCGATTGCCCCTTCAATCGCGCCGGGGAGAGTCAGCAGATAATCAAGGATGGCCTGTGCAGCAGGGAGGGCAACACCGAGCGGTGTGCGTCCGGTCTGACGCGATAGCGCTTCAATCCCCTCGATAATTTTCTGCTCACTCTTGACACCCATCCCGGCTAAATCGCGCAGTTTTCCGGCGCGGGCAGCACTTTCCAATTCAGCGATGGAGGTGATATTGAGTTCTTTCCAGAACAGCTTGGCTTTCTTGGGGCCGACACCGTTGATGTTGACCACATCCACCAGACCGGGCGGGACTTCAGCCGCGAGTTTTTCATAAAATTCGAGCTTGCCCGTTTCCAGCATTTCGGTGATTTTTTCAGCCAGAGTCTTGCCGATATTGGGAATCTCGGTCAGCGTACCTTCAGCGGCGATGGCACGCAGGTCACGCGGGAGTTCGCGAATAGTTTCCCCGGCGCGGCGGTAGGAGAGGACACGGTGAATATTCTCGCCTTTGATTTCCAGTATGGTGGCGGATTTTTCAAATAAATCTGCCATATCGCGGTTTGTGAGAGTCAAGGGTAGCTCCTGTTATCCTGAAGTCAGTTGTTAGTTTACTTATAAAAAGACATAATTTTTTCGAAATAAGCGGCTGCCTCGGTAAATTGTTCAATGTTAGCAACTTCATGCATGAGTAGATTTCCTGATGGCAAGTTACCAACTGTTACAATGATAGTGGCTGTATATTCATCTGTTCCCTGCCAAACCGTCATTTCGGCCTCAATTTGCTCTTCACTCCAAAATGGCCCCTTGAACACAATTGTAATTTCTGGAGCCATACCACCATCATTGCCTATAAAAGTGCGTATACCAACACGTCCCTCAATCCGCTTGTCAGCTACGACTTGCTTTAATTGCTCCAAGATGGGGATGATGATTTCATGTGATGCAAGCATCTATCGTTATTTACCAATACCCTTCCACATGACCATAACTCCAAAAGTAAAAGCCGCACCAATTAGTGAACAACAATATGATGATTATAATTACTAATGGATATTTGAATTTAGGAGACAATTCCGCCAGATTTTGAACTGTGAATCCTACAACAAACCCCAATATCCCTAAAAGTAGAACTGCGTACACGGGTGGGAAATGGATTGTTATTAAAGTTAACAGGCCAAGCACAACAGTAATGAAATCTGAAAAATTATTTTCGTATGGTGGGATTATGATAATAATCAAACCACATAGCATAAGTAGTGTGGCAAAAATTATCGCGTAAAAAAATCTATGATGTCGATTCTTTGTCTTGACTACTGATTCTTGTTCACTCATAAATTGATTCTTAGAACTTTTGTCTTAGGGTGATTATACACCCGATTTGGCGGATGAAACAGGTTCGAATGGGCTATAATGGGATTGGATAATAGGTGGATTTGATGTGAGGGCGAAATGGCTGATTTGGTGATACATGATGACTTGGCGAAGCGATTGCGGGAAATCGCACGTCGTCAGAATCAAACTGTAGAGGAAATGCTGACGGCGATAGCAGAGCAATATGAACCATCGGTTAACGACGAAATCCCTCTACCAGGAACGCCTGCTGCATTAGCGGCATCGGCGCGTAGAGCGGGTCTTCGTTCCGATAAAGTGGTCGATACATCCGAACGCACCAAAGAAATCCTCAATGCTGAGTATGCAGACTATTTAAAACGGCGGATGGATGACCAATCGAATACTGATTGACAGCAGTTTCTTGTATGCTGTCTATAACGCAGGTGACAGAAATCATCAAGTCGCGATTGATTTTCTGGCTATACCAACCAATACCCTGATTGTCCCAGAAATAACTTTACCCGAAGTCGCGTTTCTGTTCGCGCGTGATTTTGGATATTACGCAATTGAGATATTTCTGGGAGAGTTTGCATCAGCAGGGCAACAAATGGTGAGTTTAACTCTGGCTGATATTCAACGTGCCCAACAGATTATGAAAGCCTATCCGACAGCGAAACTTGATCTTGTAGATACCTGCATTATGGCACTGTCAGAGCGGTTGCAAATTACCAAAGTCTGCACTTTTGACCGCCGGGATTTTAATATCTTCCGCCCGAAGCATTGCGATTTTCTTGAACTTCTCCCGTAATTTATCTTCTTGGACTTGTGAAAATTGACCCCTAACCCTCTTGACTCTGACGTTACGTGATAGCTTATCATGAGTTGGATTAGGAGAGGTCAGCAGAGATGTACACGGTTAAACAATTATCCGACCTGGCAGGGGTGAGCGTCCGCACCCTGCACTATTACGACGAGATTGACCTGCTGAAGCCGACATCCGTAGGCGAGAACGGTTATCGTTATTACGATGAGGATGCCATGCTGCGCTTGCAGCAGATTTTGCTCTATCGCGAGATGGAAATCGAACTGTTGCAAATCAAGGATATTCTGGATAACCCGGATTTTGATCTGGTGACGGCGCTTCGTTCGCACCGGACAGTCATGCAGGAAAAAATCAAACGGCTGGAAACTCTCATTCAAACGGTGGACAGCACAATTATGCATGTGACAGGAGAAGTGAAAGTGAGTAAAAGACGCTTATTCGAACCCTTCAGCGAAGAAAAACAGAAGGAATACGAGCGCGAAGTCCGTCTGCAATATGACCCGGAGATCGTTAGGGAGTCGGGCAAGCGCTGGAACAGCTACACCAAAGCGCAGAAAGAAGCTATTGGCGAGGAAGGCAATCAGCTCTACAACGATATAGTGGATGCGATTGAGGCCGGAAAAGCACAGGAGAGCGAGGAAGTGCAGGCGATTATCGCGCGATGGCACAATCACCTGCGTTATTTCTACGAGCCGACGCTCGACATTCTGCGCGGATTAGGCGAACTGTATAACACGCATCCTGATTTCATCGCCAACTTCAAGAAAATCCATCCTGATTTGGGTGAATATATGCGTGTAGCCATCAATCAGTATGTCGATGACCTTGAAACGGCTGAACTTGAGCGTATGTTGAATGATGATGCGGCAGCCAAGCGCTTAAGTGGATAGGAGGTGGGGCGAAACAATGTTTCGCCCCCCGTAAAAGATCGATTTAACCCGATAAATCTATCGTCTCGCCGTTGTAATCGCCCGTCACGCTGGTGCTGCCATCCCCCGCAGATTTATAGCTTAACGTACCGTCATGTAATCCGGTCACGGATATATCCAGCGTGAAGTCGCTTGAATCATGGTCATAAGCGCCTGAGCCGGTCATCGTGAAGCCTTTGGAGAAGGCACACCCACTCAGATGGAATTGGTCACTGTTATCACCGGGAGCAAAAGCCAGTGTGCCGCCGTATGGACAGGCGATGAGCGTAAGTGTGGTTGTGTCCCAGTAGTAGTATTCAGGCAGATAGTAAATTTCGTTGTAAGCCGAGTCTAATGCTTCCAGAACATCTGCAAAGTCGGAAGCATCCGCAGGCGGGAGCGGAATGTAGTCGGCTGCTACCTGACCGTCGCAGAACGTTTCGCGCTGGTCGGGCATCTTGTCATCGACCAGAAAATCCGTGACCAGCTTATCCGGGCATTCGTCACCACGTCCGTAGATGACATGTGGGCCTCCCTGTGCGGTCACGAGATAGCCATCTTGCAGGCGCTCAAAAACACTTTTGCCATTTTCAACCGGGGTTGCCGGGTCGGCTGTCGCACCGAGTACCAGCGTCGGGATGCCATCAGCCGTTAAGGGAGCCGGACGTTCGGCAGGGGCATTTCCAGGCCAGAAGGCACACGGTAGGTCGCCATAGAAGATTGAACTGAAATAGGGAATCGTCTCGTCGGTAGTATCTCCGGCGCGGACATAATTTTCCGCGCGTTCCTGCGACGTTGCACCGGGATAATTGTAGTCGTTGCATTCAACCGCGTAATACATCGCGTCGGAGTAAGTTGGGTCAGGGATAGCCACCAATGATTCTTCATCCAGCCCAAGTGA
>JBGAGR010000202.1:0-14419 GCA_044226645.1 Aggregatilineales bacterium | reverse complement strand
CATGTTCATCGACAATAAGGGCGTTGTCGGATGTTGTCGCCCCGGCGACATTTGCAAGGGGAAATGTCGCCTTTGTTGTCCGGACATTCATGTCGGTGCGGCATTTCGATGTCCATTTTATGTCCCATATGCCGCACTTTCGCGGGAAGGTGTTGCATTTAATGTCCCACATGCAACAGTGCAGCGCTGCATTTCAAGTCCTGAGTCAAGAGCTTGGCGGCTTGGCTTGTTGGCGTTGGTATTTTTCGATTCGCCAAGCCAAGTTCGAGACAAGTACTGAGTGCTATGTACTGAGTCAAGAACTTGCCGCTTGCGCTTGTTGCCGTTGCCACTTTGTGGTGCGAGGCGCAAGGTTCAAGGGACAAGGCAGACTGCCAACAAACCAAATACAGCGTAGCAGAAATCGGCAGCCAAAGGGTGAACTTTTGGTAAACTTTTCGGTATGAATGTTCTAACCGGAGGTAAAATTTTTTAACGCCGAGAGAGAAGAAATTGACACAGAAGCTTGTAGAAATAAAGCAGCAGAGTTGTTCATAAAGGTATGTAAAGTCTCCTCCGTGAAAACTGTTTATGGGTGTATAATCCAATAAGAACAAATAAGCTACTAGGAGTCGCAATATGGCTAACACTCAAATTTCGTATCTGTACCGAGATGCGTCAAACTACAAGCAATTTGAGAGTGTCATCCTTGAAGGAGAACTTTCCGAAAATGATATTGGGATTATCATAAAGAAATTAGTAGATGGAGTTTTGTTTATCCCGGAGCAAGTCGGTCTAGAGAGTTTACAACAGAAATTTGATGATTTAAATGATGATGACCATATTTACCATGAGTTACATCGAGAAGGTATTGGCTTAGTTGAAGCTCCCCCGACTATAACTCTATCAGCCAAAGAATTGGTGAGAAACTTCCAAAATGTTAATTGGGATGTCAATAAAGCTTATTGGAGATTGTGGAGTCAATGGGGCTAAGTAACTGGACGCGGGAAGAACTGATTCTGGCCTTTGATCTGTATTGCAGGATTCCATTCGGTCAGTTTCATAACAGGAATAAAGAGGTTATTAATCTAGCAGAGCAAATCGGACGAACGGCTAGTGCTGTCGCCATGAAGCTGTCAAATTTTGCTTCACTGGATACCGTACATCAAGCCAGAGGCATTCAAGGATTAAGCCATTTCAGCAAAGCAGATAAAGCTATTTGGGATGAGCTAACAGGCGATTGGGAGAAATTTGTTCAAGAGCGCGAAAACTTGCTCCACAATTTAGGGCAAGACGCTGACAATGTAATTCTGGATGAGGAGTATTTATCATCTTTAGAGAACAAACGCACAGAAGCAATTTATCCGAGAAAAGTACGCTTGGGTCAAGAAATTTTTCGGGATATGGTGCTGTCTGCTTATGGTAAATGTTGTGTTTGCGGCATTCCTATTGATGAGTTACTTGTAGCAAGTCACATCATCGCGTGGAAAGATAGGCATAATTTGCGCTTAAATCCGTGTAACGGCTTATGTTTATGTGTCCTGCATGATAAAGCCTACGATAAAGGTTATTTGACCGTGACAGACAGCTACGAAATCCTGATTAGCCCTAGAATTGAACAGCTTCTACCTCATCATGCTTTGGATTCAGGCTTTGCGATTTATCACGGCAACAAAATACGATTACCAGAAAAATTTTTGCCGAATGGAGAATTCTTGAACGAACACACTACAAAATGTTTTCACTGATTCAATTAGAGAAAATGTCTTGGTCGTTCAAACCTCCAATTTGATGCTTCCCAACCAATAGATGTTCGGGAACTGGGCGTTGACCGCATTGTACAAACGTTCATCGGCTGTCCAAAAGTCGCATTGATAGCGTTCTGCTACTGCGAGATATTGGGCATCGTACGCAGTCGGGCGGTTGTGTTCTGCGGCCAATTCATAAGCACGTCTCAATAGGGCTTCATCCACAAACATCGTCACGGGATAATGTAGGAGTGTGTCGAGAGCTGCTTTCGCCTTTTCCGGCGTGGTCAACTCGCGATAAACCCATTTCCGCGCGACGGAGACGAATTCATATTGCAACAGTGTCGGCGCGATTAACTGTACCTGCCGCTGTGCCAACTGATTGATTAGGGTTTTGGCGTGTTCGGTGTAGGTTTCAGTTTGAACTGTCGCCAGCAGAACGCCGGAGTCCAATACTGTGTAGGATGTCGGCATCACGTTCCTCTCTGGCTTCGTTGATCAGTTCACTGGCAGAAGGAATATATCCTCTGGCATCAGGGCGGAGGGTGAGCCTTACCCTGTCTGTTTCCGCTAACCATGCAGAGAGGTTGATTTGCTGTGAAGCGACTTCCTCTTGCAGTAATGATAATACCTGAACGCGATTTTCTGGCGCTAACTGGCGGAATTTTTCGATGATTTCCTTTTCAAGTGCGCTCATGACGATCTCCTACCTTTTACATTATTGTACAACAAGCAGCGATTGATAGGTATGTGATGAAATTACTGATCTATAACACGCGAACCGCCCTACGAATATCGTGGCGGATGGCACTGCAAATCGGTTTCATTTCACAAATTAATACAAACCATACGCTAACTTTTCACCTGTTTTTTCCTGATTATCAGGTAACAAATCGTCATAAATCAGCGCTCGAACAGCGCCACCGAATCGATAAAATAGGTTTGTGGATTGCAGTCAATCGGCTGCACATAACGCAGATGATAACCGTTCGCCGCCAGCCGTTTGCCGTCCCGCGCCAATGTCGCCGGGTCGCTGCTGACATAGACCAGCCGCGGAATGTTCTGCGCCGCCAGTCCATCAATGGCATCGGTGCTCAGTCCGTCGCCCGGTGGATCGATCACGGCAGCATCATAGTGTTCGTCCAGTTCGTCCAGCACATCTTCTACCGCGCCTTCCAGAATGTCCAGATTGTCGATGTCGGCTAGATTCTGATCCGCATCATCGGCTGCTGGCGGATAACTTTCGACCAGCGTCACCAGTTTGGCATAAGGCGCAATAAACGCGCTGAACACCCCAACGCCGCCGTATAAATCCAGCACCGTTTCGTTCCCGTTCAGATTCAATGCCGCTAAAACGACATCGACCAGATTATCCATCTGGCTGAGGTTCGCCCGGAAATAGCTCCCGGCTGTCGCTCGAAATTCGCGATTTTTGACGGTATAACGGCTGTGTGTTTCACCGATCAGGCTGATAGGCTGATTATCATCCAGCAGCATGTTGACGCTCATGGGCAGGTCGGTCACCAGTTCCGGCGCTTCATCGTTCGCCATACGGATGACGATCATCATCGCGCCATCGCTGCCCATTTGCAGCGTCAATTCCTGTAAACCGCTCATGCTTTCCAGATCGAGCGAATTTTTCAATTCCAGCAGGTCAGGATGCAAAATATCGCACTCGTTGACCGGAAATATGCCCGATTTGGAGGCGTTGACGAAGCCCAGTTCGCCGTTTTGCGTCACATTCAGCAGCATCCGCAGGTTGTAGCCCCACTGCTCTGGACTGGCGATGATCGGATGGATGTCGGCTGTGGCAAAGCCGCCGATACGCTCCAATTGATCCGCCAGGACATCCTGCTTGAGCAATAACTGTGCCGCGTAGTCGATGTGCTGCCACTGGCATCGTCCACATTTCCCCGCGCCAAAATGCGCACACTGCGGATAGACACGGTCTGCGGATGCATCCAGCAGGGTCACTCCCTCGGCAAACAGCGTCCGTCCTTTTTGCCCGATGACTCGCGCTTCTACCCGTTCTCCGGGAATCGTGTAAGGCACAAAAACGACCTGTCCGTCATGACGGCCTAAAGCGCTGCCACCATGCGCCATTGTATTCAGTTCAACTTCGATGATTTCACCCGTCATGCCGTTTTTGTTCCATTCCTTAACAACGCGCTATAATTGGACACAATCTTACGCATTATACAAGAAAGCAGGAATACTCCATGTCGGATCAGGAAAAAATTAACCGATTTTTGCATACTGTCCCCCTGTTTCATGGTCTGGATGAACGTCAAATGCTGCGGCTGGCGAAGCGTTTTACCGAGCGTTCGTTCGCCAAAGGGCAGGCTATCGTCACCCAGGGCACATTGGGCATCGGTTTGTTTATCATTGAAACCGGGTCTGCGGATGCGGTACGCGAACTGCCGGATGGCTCCAAACATATCGTCAATCATCTCGGCCCGACCGATTTTTTCGGTGAACTCTCGCTGCTGGATGAATCGCCGCGCACGGCAACGGTCAGTGCCAATGAGGATACTAAGTGTCTGGTGCTGACCCAGCTTGATTTCCTCTCGGCGCTGCGTGAAGACAGCGAAATCCCGATCATCATGCTGCGTGAATTGAGCAAGCGCTTCCGTCGCATGATGGACAGTATGTAGGGAATAGCCGTTAGCTTTTAGCGATTAGTGGTTAGCTTTTGGGCGCATATTTCGATGCGCCCATTTTGTTTTTAGCCACCGTAGGTCAGCGACTCTAGCATGGCTTCCAGCGTTGGCTGCCACAGGTCGGCTTCCCCCGGCGCATAATAAATCGTTACACCGAGGATAATGTCCTTCATGTCAATCAGGTAGACATAGCCGTTGGTACGATCCGGTACGAGAAATTCTGCCCGCGCCGCCGGATATTTCCCGACCAGAACCGCTTCTGCTGCGGAAAAGCGTCCGGTCTCTCCGCCTACAGGGTTATCACGGATGTACGCATTCAACTGTAACATATAGACTGTCATCAGGTCGAAGACATTCGCATCGGCGGTCAGCTTCGCAGTTTCGAACATGAAAGCCCGTTCAGCGCTGACGAAACGGAAACTCGCTTCCCCAGGGACATATTTGTCGTTATCATGGTTTATCGGGTCTTTGGTCAATACGCCCGGCGATGTAGCGACACTCACATACAGACTATTCGAATCGCTGTTGAAGGCTTTAATCGTCCAATCTTCGGGATAATCGAAGGCAAACAGATTATCGCTGCTGACGAAATGCTGAGCCAGTTCAAGTGCAGTAGGTTCTGCTGTTTCAGAAGGGGTGTAGACCAGTGATTCGATGATGGCTTGTATATCACTTTCCCAGTCCGCCAATTCATCTGGTGCAGCGGATACGTCGATCAGCGCCAATTGATTATCACCCAGGCGCAGGACGAGCAGATAGCCTTCGCCCCTGTTTTCCGCCTGGTAATCGATGCGTGCCGCAGGTAAATCATTGACGGTGATGGGTTCGGCCTCGCTCACATCGAATTTCATGAGCGGATTCAGGCGATCCACATAGGATTGCAGGAAGATCACCGGATCATCACTGTTTTCAATATCAATCAGCTCGCCGATTAAAGCAGCAGGTGAACCAAAATACGCATGAAGGGCTGCTTCACCGGTCGGCAGCTTACTGAATCCCAGAAATATAGATTTATTGAGCACCGCTTCGCTGCTGGCAAGGCTGACATCCTGCACACCTTTTGTCGGCGGATGCGCTGTGGCCTGCCAACCATCGGGATAGCTGATGGTGATGCTGCCGTCCTCGCTGGTGAAGGTTTGCGCTAAATCGGGTGTGGCTTCCGGTTCCGGCGCATCAGCATAAATAACCGAGTCGATGATATTCAGCAGGGTGGCTTCCCAGCGGGATAATTCACCCGGCGCGGTAAAAGCAACGATGCCGCCTACGAAATTCGCGCCGTAATCGACCAGCATGAGGAAACCTTCGCCACGACCATCCGCGCTGAAAGTTATATGCGCCGCGCTGTAGCCCGCTGTTTTCGTCAGGGTTATTTCACCAAAAACTGCTCCGGTATCCGGAATCAAGGCGAGTTCCGCGCTCAGAATGTCGGTGATGGAGGCATCGGCAGGCAGGCCGACCAACCGGGCGATTTCACTGCGCCGCACGGTTGCCAGATTAACCCGTACTTCACCGGGTGTGAGAATATCTTCCCGGCTGTTGACCACATCCTTTGCCAATACCTGCTGTGTGGTTCCGATATTAACATTGAGCGAGAAGGGCGAGGTATCTTTCGCCTCGATTAACCAACCTGTCGGATAGCGAAACGCTACCAGTTCGTTGACGCTGAAAAAATCTTCCGTCAGGGGCAGTGGTTCCTGTGCCACAGCCGGAAACGCGGCGAACAACAGGAATGCTGCAACCATCAGCATAAGGCGATAACGGGACACAATGACTACCTTTCAGTTAATACACTTAATGAGCAGGTGTGCGGTCTAAGAAATTTTATGTCATTATAGGACAAGTCGAAGATTTGCGTGGAATTGGTCAGGTGGGGAATCGACTAGCGAGTTCTGCCGCTGTGTTTAGTCGCTGTGCCACGACTCGCCATAGTGCAATATTGACCCACTCATGCAGCAGCACGAAAGCCAGCAGACCGAGAAACGGTTGCAGCATATCCATCAGCCAGCCATGCAGTGCGAATGTTCGCAGCAGCGCTGGGAAGACCAGCACCACCAGCAGCGCGGTCAGCAGATAAATCGCGCCCTGAATACACAGAAAAACACCGATTGTCAGCAGGTCAGACAGTGCCGTATCGGTGATGATGGTCGGGACGAGCATTCCGACCAGAATCCCGCTGACGGCGGCTTGCACACTGCCCAGATAAAAGACCAGTGCCAGCGCCAGCAGATTGCTGAATTCCAACGCTGGTTGGTAAAAAAGATCAGCCCAACGCTCAAAACCGCCCAGCAGCAGGGTCAGCATGACAATCACCAGACACAACAGCATGACCGTGATGAAGAGTCCCGCCACCAGCCGGATCACGAAATAAACCGCTTCGGGAGCAGAACGGCGGTAAATACTCCCGGTGCTGATCGCCCAGGTTGCGCCGAAACGTCCGGGCGGTGTCAGGCACAGCAGATCATAAATCCTGGTTTCGTGAACATGATGGATGGCGTGGTTGATGGTCATCGCCAATTCGGTGATATACACCAGGATTCCCGCGCCGCCCAGCGACAGGAGCAGGGGTGCGGTCACAGCGGACAGCATGGCTACAAAGGTCACATGCAGTTGAATGGCATAGTAGCCCAGAACTATGAGCGCGAGGCATAAAATCATCACGAGCAGGCGTGAACGTCGGCGGATTTCACCCCTTTGTGATTGGTTGAAAAGCGGATGCTGGCGCGGCGGATTTTGCAGCGCTCGCCACAGCTTCCAGGAAATGATATGGGGCATGGCTTATTCGAATGCTGTTGTGGTCATACAAAAGCTTATACACACCATCCGCCTGATCTGCTCAATCAGCAGAAAGTTATAATCTATAAATATTGATTGTGTATTTAATGTGAACGCAAATTAATCATTTACTTTTCCGCCGAAATGTGTCATACTGTACAATGGTAGGGTACGACAATCCCTGGCCGAATATTTTGCAATCTGTGTTTCTGTTTTCCCCAAAACACTCACTTCTGCATTTTTTCGCTACGAACGCTGACCTACTCTATCAATCATTTATTTTATGCATACAGGAGTATGTCATGGCTAAGAAGCTATACGTCGGCAATCTGCCTTACAGTGTGACCCAGGAACAACTGCGCGAATTGTTCTCGCAGGTTGCTGAACCAACCGAAATCAACCTCATCACCGATCGTGACACGGGTCGTCCGAAGGGCTTCGGCTTTGTCGAAATGGCGACAGATGAAGATGCCCAACAGGTCATCAGCCGCTTCAACGGCTATTCCCTGGGCAATCGTGCGCTGACCGTCAATGAAGCCCGTCCGCGTGAAGAACGCCCCAGCGGTGGTCGCCGTTACTAATCGGTAATCTCATTTTACTGCCGTACTCAACGGCACATTCCCCTCCGTACAGCAGGGGATGAATGAGCATTTCTTGAGCAGCATATTACGCGGATGGGACATCGCATCATTCCTGTCCACCATCGTGCGGGCGATGTTCTACCGCGTAATTTCATCTTTGTTCCCCCAACTGCATTTTCCGCCTTCACCCGGAAGCGCGCATGAATGCGTATCCTGACAGGGAGTACGGAAAATGCCAGATATGAAATCTGAGCAGGTTATCACCATTTTATTGGTGGACGATACCGCCGACACACGCGAGAATGTCAAAAAACTTCTCAGCTTTGAACGCGATTTCAAAGTCGTTGGTATGGCTGGAACAGGCCGTGAAGGCGTTGAACTGGCGAAAGAACTGCGCCCGGACATCGTCATCATGGACATCAATATGCCGGATATGGATGGCATTCAGGCGACAACCCTGATTGTCAACGCCAATCCCGGCATGGGCATTATCATCATGTCTGCGCAGGATGACCCCAATTACATGCGCAAGGCCATGATGGCAGGCGCGAAAGCCTACATTTATAAGCCTTCTTCACCCGATAATCTCTATAACACCATCCGCGCCGTTTACAAGCGCGCGCCGTCCATTCAACCCACTGCGGTTAACATACCCGCCGTCCGACCCGCCGGGGATACCCAAAATCACGCGGGAAATATTGTCGTCGTTTACAGTCCGCAGGGCGGCGCAGGCTGTACCACCGTTGCCACCAATCTGGCATCCTGTCTGACACGCGATGGCGTTCGTGTACTGCTGGTGGATGCCAATCTGCAATTTGGCGATGTGGGTGTGTTCCTGAATTTACAGGCGCGTTCCACCCTGGTTGAACTGATCGATTATGTCGAAGACCTCGATATTGATTATTTTGAAAACATCGTTTTGACTCATGACAGCGGTCTGAAGGTGCTAATGGGACCCGCCCGTCCCGAACTGGCGGAAAAAGTCCTCAGTAATCCTGCTGCTTTACCCAAAATACTCAATAAAATCCGTTGGAGTTATGATTTCGTCATCGTCGATACCAGTCTGAATCTCGACGAAACGACCTTGAATCTGATGGACGTGGCGAACCGTATTATAATGGTATCAACAGCTACGCTGGCATCGATTAAAAATATTCGTTTTGTGCTGGATTTATTTGACCAGTTGGATTATCAGAAGGATAAAGTCACGCTCGTGCTGAATCGGGTCTCAGAAGATCGCAACATCAAGAAAATACTCATCGGCACCGAACGCATTGCCACCTTCCTGAAACGCCCGATTGCGGCTGCCATTCCGTCTGATGAATTCATGATGCTGGATGCCGTTCGTAAAGGTATTCCGGTAGTCGCCTCGCAGCGGGATCGCACCAAATCGCCTATTAAGGAATTGGTTGAACTGTCAGAGTCGATCTATGAGTCGCTCAAGGATGGACAATTAGGACCAGATAAATCATCAGACGAGCCAATAACCCCCACCAAAGCTGCACCCAAAGATGAACTCAACCGGTGGGGAGAACGACTTTGAACGCCGAGACGGCTTAGTCCCAGTCGTTGATATTAGAAAGAGAACGCAAAATGAATCTGGACACCCTTTCCGACAAACATCTCCATGAAATTGAACGTCTGGCGAAAGAACTGCTGGATGTGATGCGCAAGGCCAAGCTGAAGGACGAACCCATCGCCGAACAGCTTCACCAGTTGGAGATACAAGCTGGGAATCTCCGGCGCGAGCGTTTCGATGCCGCCAACCCGGAATATCGCGGCTACTAACCGGGGCATCCCGGCGCACCGCTGACAGACTGTCAATTGACCTGAGCCGATCTCGCACTACCAGAGGCGGCTTATCTTCCTACCCTCCTGCACAATGGCTAGTTGTGCTGCCCCTTTAGCGTCATATATTCCCCCTGATTTATGTAACATAAGGCAAACTTTTCGAAAGTCATATTTTTACGTTCTTCCGTTTTATGTTACAATTTGTGACAATTGATTATGGGCAGTTGTACCACTTCTATTGTTGGAGAATACAATGTACTTCCGGCGCAGCTTCTTTTACCCCGCGTTGAAGCGAATACTATTTGTTTTATTACCTGTTATGCTGTTGATGATGCTCCTTATTCAGCCTGCCAGTGCGGTTGAAATCCCCGGAACGGGCAGCGCGGCATTTATCCAGACCAGCGGCCCCAATACCGCCCTCAATATCGGTGATTACTATACCAGCATCGCTGGCGAGCCAGTTGCCGGACTTCGCCATCATGATGTGAATGTTTATGTTCCCTGCGCATGGCCTGTACCAACGCCCATTACCTTCGCGCTCTATGACCCGGAAGTGCATCTGCCGAATCCAGTAGCACCGTCCGCAGTAGACGAAGTGCGCGGCGCGGAAGACAGCACCACTTTTTCGATGACCGCGCCGGGTGGGGCGACGGTTGGCCCGGTCACGTTCGCGCCGTTGGATGGCACGAACGGCCTGTGGGTCGAACTGGCGACGGTCAATATCGCTAACGCCGGATACGGCTGCGGAACTTATATAATCACGACGACCACATCGGATAACGATGACAATGCCTGGCGCTTGCAGGTCAAAAATGATCCGGACTGCACCGTTTCGCCGGGGACATGCTCCGGTATCGGCGCGGCACAGTCAGCCCTCCTGGATAATGCCAACGGAACCGATAACCCCGATGGTGCGGCAGGAACCGGAGACGAAATTCTGATTGGTCTGACGCGCATCAGTTACCAACATGCAGCCGCATCCTGTCAGGACTTCTATTTTTATGTCGATGGTCTGACCTCGCCCATCCAGATCAACAATTTTGATATGGACGATCCGACAGGTGCGGTAGCAGCGGACAGAATCACGTATTTCCCACCAGCGGGTTCGCAGTACGCGCCCAGTGTGATCGGTACAGAATCGGGTGCTTCATCCTGGAACGGCAGCCCAACTAACCCCGGTAATACGCCTAATCCCCCCCGTACTGGCGACTCGTTTGTGATTGCAGCGGCGGATGTCGGCTGGTGGCGGGCAAATCTGTGTATCACCGCCAGCAATCAATACATCTTTGAGGGTGTGCAAACCCAGCCGGTCTTCCTGCAAAAACCGCTGTTCCCCAAAATGACCATCGCCAAGGATGACGGCCTGACCACCGTCGCGGCTGGCGGACAAAATGTCACTTATACCATCACCTATGCCAACACCGGAGACGGCGCGGCTATCGGCACCGTCATAACGGATAATTTACCCCCCGGCGCAACCTTTGTAAGCTGCACGGGTGGTTGTGCGGGTGTCGGCCCCGTCACCTGGAATCTGGGGATTGTCCCCGCGCCGCCCACCGCAGGCAATACTGGCAGCGTGACACTGACTGTCGCTTTACCTGCCGCTGCTGGCGGAACGACTTTTACCAATACCGTCAGCATCGATTACACCGATTTGCTGGGTAACAAATATCCGCCTGAAACGGATACCGATGTGGACACCGTTGTTGGCGGCCCCAGCGCTGATCTTTCCATCACGAAAGATGATGGTCAGTTGAATTACACACCCGGTAATCCGCTCACCTATACCATCGTCGTCAGCAATAATGGCCCTGACCCGGTGACAAACGCAACCGTGACCGATAATTTCCCGGCGGCGCTGACTTCGCCCACCTGGACATGTGCGCCTTCGGCAGGGTCGACTTGTACAGCAGGGCCAGTCGCAGGCAATATCGCCGATACGGTCAATGTTCTGGTTGGCGGCACGCTGACTTACACGGTTAACACGGTTGTGAGCGCGTCCGCTACAGGCAATCTGACCAATACGGCCTCAGTAGCACTGCCAGCAGGGTTCACTGATCCGACTCCCGGCAACAATACCGCCAGCGACACCGATACACCGCCCGGAAGTGCTGCACCCGGCACAGGTACGGCTAATGGCATCGTGCTGATCGACCCCAGTATCACCAAAACCGTTCAGCCGCCTTTCGCGCTCCCCGGCGAACCCGTGACGTATACCATCATCATCACCAATCCGGGCAGTGCGCCCTATACGGGCGTGGTCGTGACCGACAATATGCCGCCGCAGATCGAAATCCTCAGTGTCAATTCGACATCCGGCAACGTCAGCTTCAGCGGACAAACGGTGAATTTCAGTCAGGCGGTGCTCGGCGCGAGTGTCACGATTACCGTGAACGCGCGTGTACGTCCGAATGTGGCGGTGCCCTATCTGCTGACCAATCAAGCCTGTATGAAGACCGACCAGCACGCGACTCAGCTTTGCGCTCAGGCGTTGGTGAGCAGCGTGTCGCATCTCCCGAACACGGGCGAATCGCCGCTGACAGCTCTGCGTATCCCGGCGCTGGTCGGATTGGTGCTGTTGTTCACGGCTGGTACATTGATCTGGCGGCGCAGACGGCAGCTCTAGTGACTCTCTCCGTTGATATTTCGTAGGGACATGATTGGTATCGTGTCCCTACCCAAATCCTCGATTTTGCAATACCCTGTAGGGATGAAAATCATTTAGCTCAGGGATAACCACCGATGAATACATCTGCCGAAGCCGTCCGCCTGCTGCAAGAAGCCCTCGCCAGCACACAAGCCGCCAAGCGTGTGATTGATGACCTGATCACCGCGCACGATTATCAGGATGCCGCCACACTGGTGACGCAGGCTGCCGTCGCCACGTTGGAAGCCGCCGTCCATCTGATGCAGTCGAAGGACGAGGACGCGCTTAATGCGCTGGAACAGGCCGATGATTTGCTGGAAGCGTTCTACGACATCGTCGACGGCGAAACGGATGAGGATTGAGACTTTTTCTGCCTAGGCGAATTTGGCGGAAAAGCAGCGCGGCGCGATAATAGGTGCATCATGCTTTCTACTTACATTCTGGGACGTAGAGAATGCCCGACTCTGACCCCAACAAAACTGTTTTCATCAGCTATCGTCGTGAGGCGAGTCGATATGTTGCAAGAGCAATTTTTCAGGATTTACGCGCCAATGGCTACGACGTATTTATGGATGTTGAGAGCATCGACAGTGGCACATTTGATACCATTATTCTCAATCAAATAGCGGCTCGGACGCATTTTCTCATCATTTTGACTCCAGGTACGCTCAATCGTTGCTTACAACCTGAAGATTGGCTACGACGTGAAATCGAATATGCAATGGAGACCCAACGTAATATAGTTCCATTGCTTGCTAATGATTTTATGTTCAGCAGTAAAGTCAAAAAATATCTCACCGGTAAACTGGAGAACTTGACACGCCTCAATGGCTTGATAATGCCTCATGATTATTTTGATGCCGCTATGGAACGACTGCGGACACGCTTCTTGAAACGGCCAATGGCAGACGCAGTTCTCACGCCTGCACCCAAAGCTGAACAACTAATTGTAGAACAGAAAATAGACGTGGTAGCTAACCAACCGGTTCCTACTGAAATTGTACTTAGAGCTGAAGACTACTTTGTTCGCGCGAATGAAAAACGTGAAGCAGGTGATTTAGAAGGGGCCATTGAGGATTTTAGTGAAGCGATTCGATTGAATCCCGACTATCTACATCCCAATAACTTTACCAAAGATAGTACGCAATCTAACTCGGACGATATTGCCAACATATTACTAAGTAGATACAAATTAAACGAACAATTCAAAGACGGCAAATTGCGCGATGCTATAAATAAAATTACTGATACATCAGAACCCCAAGAAATTGTTGAATTGCTACATTTGTTTAGCAACAAAACCAGCACTTGCGCATTGATGTTTTGGGGACCCTTACGACTGGATATGGCCAGTGGTCCATTTGAATACCTTGAAATACGTGCAACATGGTCTAAACGTCGGGGTAATGGAATTGGCACGTCATTTCGCATGTTTCTGGATTCAAATTCTAGTTTATTGAATTTATCAAGTCAGATTAACGAACAAGGTATTTTGGTTGCTAATGATATCGAAACCATAGCGAAGCATTTGGGGTCACTCATGCTGGGTTTTGTGCGAGCTGAAAAGATTAAATCTGTAGTTCTTCTTCCGATTGGTACAGTGTGGTGGCCCATTGGCATCATCGCTATTGCAACAGATCAAATGGTTTCATTTACAGAACAAGAATTGCGTAACTATCAACTAATAAATAATCTAGTAACGTCTAACTCAATGACACGTATGATGCAGATTCAGCATGATATGGCCGAACAAGGACGAAATGCTCTACTTGATGCAGTAATTGATGCTATTGCGTTGGTAGTACCGGAAGTAGATGGTTTATCGAACCCAGAAGGTTTAGTGCGTGGTATCAATAAAGCTTTTAGTATGCTATTCAATATTGCTCAGCATGACGCTGAAGGGCTTACCCTCACAAACTTACTTGAGCAGATGCGGTTGCCTGACGATACAACAACAATCCTCCTTCAAGAATGGTCGAAAATAAGAGTGTGGAATCCTTCCGTCCATAACGGCGAATTTGAGATGGTTCACCCAGATGGCTATGTGATGACACTTGAATGGTACAGTGCGCCAATATATCAAGATACACGAGTAGTGGGACGGATTTATACATTTCATGACGCATCGCCCGAACGTGCTGCCAAACGACGTAGCGCTAATTTTATCCAGCGATTGTCTCATGAACTCCGTACACCACTTAGTTCTATTCAAGGCTATGCTCAACTATTGCTTGATGGAAA
>JBGAGR010000201.1:0-14316 GCA_044226645.1 Aggregatilineales bacterium | reverse complement strand
ACATCAATGACCGAGAGCGCATCCATCATCCACAAGTCAGCCATCTGGTCGGGCAGCGGCGGCGCAAATAACCAGATAAACTCCAGCCAGATGATTTGTCCACGATAAGCGGAAAGATCCATATCGTTTTCCTGCCATGTACCTGAAGGGCTTACACTTGCCAAATATTGCCAATTCAGATTGTCGGTGCTGATTTGCACAAAGGCTACCGATTGCTGACTTTGCAGCAGCGATTGGAAGAACAGATGCGGTGCGTTCGCAGTGCGCAAATCCAATGCCTGCTGCCAAACGAGGCTACTGGCTGAATCAGATGCGCTGACAAACCAGCCCTGTCCATTGTCTCCATAATGCGCACCATCGCTCAAGAACCAACCAGTAGAGGGTACCCACCCCGGCGCACCGTCATCCATACTGACATAAACTGGCAGTGGAAGTGGGGATGGTGTGTCGGTAGCGGTTGGGGTAAGTGTTTCACTCACTACAGTTGCTGTAGCGAACACGTCCACCACTGGTGTTGGTATATCGGGAAGTAGTGTAATCGAAGGTGTCAGCGACGGCGTTGGCAGATCAATGCTGATTGGCGTTTCGCTCAGTGTAGGAATTGGAATAGGCGTACCGCTTGGAATGAGAGTCGCAGTTGGTGGAATGTCGCTGACCACCATTCCCTGAATATTCCACGAATCGGATGAAACACCGGCTGTATAGAACCAAACGAATTGCAGCCAAATCGACTGCCCCGCATAAGCAGAAAGATCAATGCTTTCCAGAGTCATTTCACCAGAAGGCGAATACAGGGTTTGTAACAGGTTCCAGTTAAATCCGTCCGGGCTAATCTGAACCGTTGCCAGTGAAGCACTGCTGCTGAGCGAAGAGATAAAGTTGAAGCGTGGCGACAGCATATCCGACAAATCAAATGCGTGAGCCGAGGTCAGCATACTGATGTCCGCGCCACTGGAGACCGTCCACTCCTGTCCCGACACATCGGGCGACCAGCCGCCGGAGGGTATCCAGTCACCTGCGATGGTAGTGGGAGTGGGTGTGAGGGTAGCGGCATTGAGAGAATTTGCGGTAAGCGGCGCATGAAATGCAGCATCACTGGTTAATGACGATTTGGAGGGCGTTGGCGGGGGGTTTGTGTCAATAGCCGGACAGGTGGCGGCAAGACGATTATCTTTCTTGCGCGTAATGCCATACTGTGCCAACTCAGCATCGGTCATGTAACGACCATAACGATTCTGCTCACATGCCCAAGCCACTAATTGCTGCAAATTCCGAACGGCCCACATGCGTAATGTTCCATCGCCTGAGCCAGATACCGCGCAGAAACCATGAACCAAAACACCGTTAACTTTGCAATTCTTTGCGGGACTAAAAGCAACCCCATTCGGCAGCATCCCAGGTGCAGTTAACCAATCGCCGATAGGTTGACCTGTTTCCACATCCCATAAGCGTAATTTCGTGTCAGTTGCAGCGGAAATCAAGTATTTGCCATCCCGACTAAAGGAGATACTCGTTACCCAACCACTGTGCCCTGTCCAGTAATTCCCTTTTTGTTTCTGAGTCGAAGTGTTCCAAAGTGCCAGACTCCGATCCTGTGAACCTGAAACAAGGTATACAATCTTATCCGAGCCTACAACTGGATTGAAAGCCAGACTGAAAACGACCTGGGTATGCGCTTGCCAAGAGTTAACAATTCTCGTCTGGGTTTTCTGATCCCATCGCCATAACCATATTTTCCCATCTTGTGCCCCAGCAGCTATCAGAGTACCATCCGAATTAATGGCTACAGATCGAATCCCCGCAGCATACGCATACAATGGACTATTGGGATCATTATTAAAACTCAGAGGTAATTCTTGGGGAGCAGAATTGGTTGAATCCCAATACCAGATCGATACTCGACCATTAGTGAAACTGCTATTGCGGTAGCCTAATACTACACAAGTTTGATTTGATACCCCAGCCATAGCGCAGTCTCCCGTATGGCTGATAGCAGCACCATCCATTAATGATGTTGTAGACTTATTCCATATAACAGTTGCATTATTTGCATTCCATAACCGTAGTGTACTCTTACCTGATACCGATATAATATTATTACTGCCTTGATCTGGACTAAAAGCCACAATATCGGCAGAAGACTCAGTCAGCCAGGGTGTACCAATGACCTGACCGTCGACAGCAGACCATAAACGTAAAGTGCCATCTGTCGAACCTGAAACTATTCTGTCCCCGTCTGGACTAAAGGACACGGAATTAATTGCAACCGTAGCGGAACCCGATTGAGGATCAGACCAAGGACCAGCAATCATCTGACTCACCTGAGCATCCCACAGCCGCGCGGTTTGATCTGCTCCAATGGAAATTACGTATTTCCCATCTGAGCTGAAGGCCATGTCTTTGACCCGTTGAATATGGCCTATCCAGGGATCACCAATGGGCTTCAGTGTTTTCGCGTCCCACAAGCGTATTTGACTATTGTCTGATGCAGAAAGAATATAATCCCCTTTGGGGCTAAAAACTAAGCTGTTCAGGAATCCTAAACCATCTTCACTCACTTCTGGAACCGGGGTAGCAATGTTTGTTTTCCAAAGCACTACAGCTTCATTGTTACCAACCGCAGCGATAGATTGACCGTTGGGGCTGAAAACAACGCTCATTATATGGACATTGCCAATACCAGGCATCAGGGTAGGAGAAATAGAAGATAATTCGGTATTTTGTATACCGCTATATATATGTACGCCGCCAACCACACCTACGGCTATTTTTGTTTCATCCGGGCTAAACGCAACTGATTCAACACTACCAGGAGTCAATACACTCGATTTGAGATTAAGCTGTCCCTGAGAGTTAAAGTCTAGCAACTGCAAGTTATTATGGGGGTTCTTATCTGCATCCCTGTCATAGTAAGAGGCGCAAGCTACAAGTTTTCCCGATAGGCTAATGGCAAGTCCTAAAATGTCAGCCTCAGAGGGTGATGTCCAACTACCTATCTGCGTCCCAGTTGCCATATCCCAAACCTGTAAGGTATGCCCTGAGGCTGAAATTACGTATTTGCCATCTACACTAAATACAATTTGGTTGATTGGTTTTAGGTCAGTTAGGTTCAGGCCTTTTACATGCGGCCAAGGGCTATTGTTAACAAGCTGGCCTGTTTTGACATTTAGAATCTCGATGCTGCCATCTGACAGCCCCAGAGCCACCAGATTGTTATCAACAGGATCATAAGCTACCGAAGTGTAATTCCGGGAATCATTGGTTTTGAATGTGCGTCTTAAACCGGTTCCAGAAATAATTTGAGAAAAAATCTGCTGAACTGAATCTGCTACTGGTTGTTTCAAACCAGGGCGGTTTACAGCAAGCAAGGCCAAATGAATAGCTAGCGGACGATCACCTGATGCTAACGCACTCTGAGCAGCATTTGCTAACGCCAAGCTTTGGGAAATCTCACTCACTGCTGTCGCTGTTTTCGCGGCAGCAGTTGCAGTTTGACCTGATATGGCGGCAGCAGTTGCAGCAGCATCAGCAGTCTGCTGAATAGAAATAGCAGACTGCTGTGCAGCATTGGCAGTCGCCTGGGCTATTGCAGCCGTTGTCGAATTGGCATTAGCCGTTCCCTGGGCATTGGTCGCCTCGATTTTGGAATTTGCTGCGTCGGTTCCAGCAGCATCGGAGGTCAATTGCAGATTAGCGGCTTCCGTTTGCGCGGTAGCTCGGTCAAGGGCGGCGGCTGTCCCGGCGGCATCAGCGGTTTGCTGAATATTGGCTCCATTTGTTCCGGCTGCATTAGCGGTTAATTGATTTTCTACTGCCTGCGTCCCGGCTATATCAGCAGTCGATTGGCTATCAATCGCAATAGCGGATTGGGTATTCGCCATTGATACAGCCTCAGCGGCAGCAGTGGCGGCAATCTGACGCTGGACTTCAGCCGCCGCCGCCTTCGTCATATTATCCTGCGCATTTCCAGACTGAATAGCGGCCTCTGTACCCTGACGATGAGCCTCATCAAGGGCATTAGTGGCTGTAACGGTTTGCGCCACGGCAAATAAGGTGAGCAGGAGCAAAACTGCCATCACCGCAGTCATTGCGCCGACGAGGAGCTGACGAGTGCGATTCGTCGCTCGTCGGCTGGCGGCAATATAGTCCGCTTGTAGGGCGGTTGGCGGCGGATTCTTGTTGATGCCGACGGTCAACCAGCTCTCCGCATTGTGCAAGTCATCGCCACGCAGCAAATAGCTGCCCCGCCGTTCATGCGCATCCCATTCCTGGGCACGAACCAACAGCCGGGTATGGGTCTGAACGTGACTGAGGTCGGTTTCCAGCACATTGACTAAATTGCGAAAACCTTCATTAAAGTCATCGGTTTCGCGGAAATTCACCCAATTGTGGATTTTCAGCGCGGGGTGCATCCGCTGTTTGTCCACGTCTTCGACCACATCCTGATGAAGAATCGGCACAATCCGTTTATTGTTCTGGGCAGCGTGATCGATTTCCTGAGCACAAACAGCCGAGCGAATGGATTCGGGAGTAATAACAAATAAAAAGGTGTGAGCAGCGTCAATCCCTGCTTTGATTTCGGACATCCAGTCTGCGGTCGGGGGAATATCCTCCCAATCGATCCAGACCTCACGTCCGCTGTTTTTCAAAGCCTGTGTCAAACGCTGGACAAAGGCCTTATCGCGCCGTGAATATGAAACCATCACATCGGACATGTTAAAGGTCGCAGGCATAACCGCACACCTCTTTATATTATATTAAGTTGTATCAACTATAAATTTAATGGAGTCGCCCGTACGTAAACCAGACATGACAGGAGCAAAACCGCTCCCCCTACCGCATATCAAAGCTGAAATCATGTGATCCAGGGCAGCAATGCAACTATATTGAAGAGAGTCAATTTTAGAAATTTTACAGGCATATTGTAACAACGACCTGTTGAAACTGTCAACAAACAAGTCGCATTAGCATTAATATATAACGAAATATAACAGAACCGAGAACAATGTTCCCTAAATTTGAAGTCTACCGGCTAATCGTCGTGATCGTTTTCAGCATGGGGGGTCAAAATCATGAGGCCATTACTGGCAGGCATCATGCTTTTGGGACGCTGAGGACGTTCACTATATATTCTGGGCTGATTAGCCGCGCAGGGTGTGCCGAAACACGGCTGGGCAAAGGGTAAATGGGTTGCGCCGCGTCCAAGAATATGCAAATAATTGGCGGCATCACCTTCGTAAGGTTCGCCATGATTCCAGGGAACGAATGAACGGGCATTGCAGTAATGTCCGACGAAGGAACGGCGCGATTGTGTTTTCGAGCGATTGGTATGGGAGCGGTGAATGATGTGTCCGCCGAAAAAGACAACATCACCAGGATTGACTTCAGCTTTTACCTCTTTGTATTTCCGCGCCACCCGTGACACTGTGTTGACCGATTCATCGGGATTACTGGCTCCGGCAATGGGTTCAATATCACTGAGGACACGATCTCCGTTTGGCGATTGACCATCACTATCGGGATAAATTGGTTCATTCTGAGAACCGACTGACATCCACAGACAGCCGTTTTCCTCTGTCGCAGGATCGAGCGCAACCCATGCACCACATAAGGTGTCCGGCAGAGTCGGGATATAGTAGGCATCCTGATGGAAGCCCTGTCCGATTTGCCCCGGCTGCTTGAAAAACAGCATACTCTGGAGCGCCAAAACATCGGGGCCGATTAAGGCTTCCAGTACATCTAAAACGCGCGGATGGAGCAAAAAGCGCTCGTGAAGCGGTAACACACGGTGCAGCATATGCGCACGCTGCCAGTAATTCAACTTTTGTTCAACAGTGAGATTGGCAGGTGGCGATGGGATGCCGGGAATCGTTTCGCGCCCTTCCAGCAAATGATCAACATGGGTGTTCATGTCGCGCACATCATCCAGCGGGACAAGATCCGGTACGACTAAAAATCCCTGCTCGCGGAAGGTAATGTACTCCTGAACACTCACACGATAAGGTTCATAAGTGCGAGCGGCTGCCTGAGAGGGTATAAGTGTGTCAACCATCGGAACACCTCATATTTTACTCACAAGGGGCGAGAAGAACGTCTCGCCCCTGCATCAGATACAATATGAACGCAAATCTAGCCCGTCGTCAAGCCGAAGCCAAACGGGAACAAGGGTGAATCTGGCCCTTCAGTTGGCAGATTCTTAAAATCGAAGGGGATTTGGTCAATCGAACGCGGCCATGTAAAGGAAAGTTTGCCTGTAAAGGGATGATCGCCAAACAGGTTATTGGCAATTCCAGTCCCTTCTGTACCGGGCAGCCACGCGGCGACAAAAGCATCAGATGCTGTCAATGCATCATTGATAATGAGCGGACGACCTGAAATCAGAATCACGATAAGCTTCTTGGAATTTTCGCGCATCCGTTGAATGATACTCATATCGGAGTCACTGAGTGTGAGCTTGCCATTATCGCCCTGCCCCTCGGCATAGGGAGCTTCTCCGACGACAGCGATACCGACATCCGCTATAACGGGGTTGCCAGCACTATCCAACACATTTTCAAACTTGCCGAAGCGGTTGTAACTCACCGCATTGGCATCGGATACAGCGGCACTAATTGCATCAAGAATGGTGACACCGGGCGTGATATTTCCACTCCCACCCTGCCATTCCATCGTCCAGCCGCCCGATTGGAAGCCAATGTCATTGGCAGCCACACCGCCCACAAAAATATGAGCAGCTTCTTTGGCAAGCGGCAGAGCAGCATTATCGTTTTTGAGCAGCACAAGTGACTCACTGACGGCCTGTTCAGCGAGCGCAATATGCTCATCCGAGCCAATGGTCGCCAATAAATCAGCATCATTCATGGGATGCTCGAACAGACCCAACATGAACTTGACCCGTAAAATGCGCGTTACAGCATCGTCTACACGAGCCATCGAAATATCACCCGCTGCGACTGCCGTTTTCATGGTATTGATAAATGTGCCGTAATCGTAGGGAACCATATTCATATCGATCCCGGCATTGATGGCAATCACGACGTTTTTATAGTAGTCCGGTGAAATCTGGTCGATGGCCTGCCAGTCCGAAACAATAAAGCCCTGGAAACCGAGTTCCCCCTTAAGGACATCCGTGAGCAGATAACTCTGGGCGCTCATCTTCATCCCACCCCAACTTGAGAAGGAAGCCATGATGCTCATTGCACCAGACTTGATGGCGGCTTCATAGGGCGGAAGGTGAACAGCGCGCAGGGTGGCTTCATCCACATCGGTCACACCCTGATCGATTTTGTAAGTGCCAGTGGTGGATGTGCCCCATACCGTACCGCCATCACCCACAAAATGCTTGGGGGTTGCCAAAACCCAGGGCGTGCCACTCTGCATTCCGGTGATACAGGCAGAAGCCAACTCTGCAACCACATCGGTATTTTCGCTGTAGCCCTCGTAAGTGCGCCCCCAGCGAATATCCTGTGGAACCGCGACAACCGGGGCATAATTCCAGTAAACGCCTGTTGCCGCCATTTCTTCGGCGGTTGCGTGGCAGACCTGCTGTACCAAATCGGGATCACGAGTTGCGCCCATACCGATATTATGGGGGAAAATTATCGCGCCTTTGAGGTTGTTGTGACCATGCACGCCATCCGCGCCATAAATGAGCGGAATAGCAAGGCGGGTTTCCAGCGCTTTTTCCTGAAAACCGTTGATCATTTCCGCCCACGCTTCCGGCGTATTCGTCGGGGGATGACCGCCGCCACCACTTAATAAGCCACCAATTTCCAGTTTGGTGATGTCGGACGGATTGATGCTGTTCTTCTCGACCAGTGTCATCTGACCAATTTTCTCGTCAAGCGTCATGCGGCTGAGCAAATCAGCAACCCGTTCGTCAACCGAGAGCGCTGGATTTTTATAGGGTGCATCGTCCGGCGGTGGTGCATCCTGCTGTGCCAGCACAGGCATGGTCAGCAGTAAAAGCAGAATCGTCAAAAGCAATATTCGTTTTTTGAGTGTAGTGAAATACATCGTTATTGACCTTCCGTAAGTTGATAAACACGCACATAATCCACCTTCATGGTTTGCGGGAAGGTAGTGGTTTTATCGGGATAGCCCGGCCACTGACCGCCTACCGCCACATTCAGGAGGATAAAGAAATCATGGTCGAAGACCCATGTACGCTTGCCCAAGTCTTTAGGGGTAAAGGTGAAGTAAAGATTGCCATCGACGTACCAGCGAATCGCATCCGGGTCCCAATCAATAGCATAAACATGATAATCATCGGCAAAATTCGATTTGCCAACATAGGGGTGTCCGATACCACTGCCGCCGGAATAATTGGGGCCATGTACCGTTCCATGCACAATATCAGGTTCCTTACCGATATTCTCCATAATGTCGATTTCACCTGCGCCGGGCCACCCCGCACTCTGGAAATTCGCGCCGAGCATCCAGAAAGCCGGCCAAATGCCCTGCCCGTAAGGAATCTGAATACGCGCTTCAACACGTCCATAAGTAAATTCGACTTTGCCCTGTGTGATGCAGCGAGCGGAAGTGTGGGTACATTCGCCATACCAGCAGGTGTTATTATCGGGATTCTCCTGCCGCGCGGTTATCACCAGTGAGCCGTCTCCATCAGTTGAGGCGTTTGAGGTACTGGTGGTGTAATATTCCCATTCCTGATTTCCCCAACCCTGCCCGCCTGTTTCACACGTCCAACTAGCGGAGTCGATAGGCGCTCCGGCTGCACCATCAAATTCATCGCTCCAGAGCAGTGTCCAATCGCGCGAATCCCAGGTCACTTCTTCAGGTGTCGCTGCGGTTTCGGTAGGAACAACCTGTCCCAAAACCGATGCTGTGGATGTATCATCAACATTCACCAGCTCAACCTGGTCAATATAGGTAACTTGTGCCCCAAGCTCCGGTGAAAAGCCAAAAGCATAACCCGTGACTTCGTTTAAGCCGAGGCCGTCATCTGGTGCGCCGCTGGGCTGAAAATCCGTCCGACGTTCAAAAAGATCGAAGGGAATGGTGTACTGCTGCCAGCCGGTAAAATCATCGGTGATGCGGTAATAGTAACGTTCCGAAGAATCACCTGTCAGGTCGGGATTACGGTTATCGAACAGATCGAGCTGGATGGTTCCATTGGTCTCGTTACCGTAAACCCAGAACTGGATGGCGTTGTAAGCTGTCCAGTCCTGCGAAATCCAGTCCTTGCCATCAGTCAGAGCATGGGTAAAGCCGCCCCAGCCGCCCGCATCAATATGGTAAGCGACTGCCAGTACCGTATTGGGTTCAGATTCATGTCCCGGCAGTGACAAGTCCGATAATGGAATGACCTGGCGTGCAGAAAGCGTGACATTGCCGAATACATTCCCCCAGGGGACGAAACCCAGCCCATTGTTATATTGGTCTACCGCGAAGGGTAGGCCGCTTTCAAAGTCATCCACCACCAACGAGACGCTGTTATCCTGTGCCTGAGTGATGCCACCCAATACTAAAGTTAAAATGACCGTCAAAAAAATGCTGCGAAAAACAACTTTGCCAAAATACCTATTCACTGCTATGCCTCCATGTAGACCTGTATAAGCCCCCAATGATACCCCTAAATCAGCATCTATATTACCGAACAGATGTCACTGTTTATTTAGACCAATGGCCTTTGTGTAATATATCCATGTAATGGATAGCGGTTTGGCGGGTCAAAGTTATAATGGGAAATACACCTTTCAATTTATGACGACGATGGACATGACGATGAAAGCCTCTGATCTGCCCCTGCACTACAATGCTGTCGATATTCTGGAACACAATCTGGCGGAACGCGCCGATAAAGTGGCACTCTACAGCCTCGGACGGGAAATGACCTTCCGACAGATAGCAGAAGAAGTCAATCAGGTTGGTCATGCCTTGAAAAAGCTGGGTGTACGCGAAGGCGAAAGCGTCGGCATTCTGCTGCCCGATTCAGCGGAATGGGTCACGACCTATTTCGGCATCATAAAAATCGGTGCGGTGGCGTTGGGTGTCAACAACCTGCTCAAAGCACACGATTATGACTTTATCCTGAATGACAGCCGGACACGAGTGCTGATCGTCCACGAGAGCGCGCTGCCTGCGATCAACGAAATCCGCGCCGGACAGCGTTATCTGGAACATGTTATCGTGGTAGGCACATCAGAAGAGCATCCCAATACTATTGCCTATGGTGACTGGATTAAGAACGAACCAACTCATCTGGCGGCGGCGCATACCCACCGTGAAGACTTCTGCATGTTAAATTATTCCAGCGGGTCAACCGGAACGCCGAAGGGCATTCTCCACGCGCATAAAGACCTGCCGATTACAGCGCAATTGTGGGCGGTCAATGTGCTGGGGCTGAAAGAAAGTGACCGGACATTCGCCGTTGCCAAGTTGTTTTTCACCTTCGGCACAGGCGGCAATTTACTGTTTCCCTGGTTTGTCGGCGCGAGTGTGATTTTATACGCAGGGCCAGGACGCATTGCCACCAATGTACTTGACCACATTGTGCGATTCAAACCGACTATTTTCTACACTGCTCCGACCAGCTATGCAGCGATGCTGGCGATGCCTGACCTGACCGAGAAATACGACTTTTCATCCATACGGCTGTGTGTTTCCGCCAGCGAAGCACTGCCTGCACCGATCTGGCATGACTGGAAGAAGCGTACCGGACTGGACATCATCGACGGGATTGGCTGCACCGAGCATTTCCATATCTTCATCTCGAACCGTCCCGGCGACATCCGTCCCGGCAGCACAGGCAAACCTGTCCCCGGCTATGAAATCAAAATCGTGGATGAAGAAGGCAAGGACGTGCCGCAGGGCGAAGTTGGCAACCTGATGGTGAAAAGCGAGACGACTGCCCTGTCATATCTGCACCTCTACGAGCGCAGCCGTATAACTTTCCGGGGCGAATGGCTGTTCACAGGCGATAAATATTTTGTCGATGAAGGCGGCTATTACTGGCACGCCGGACGCTCAGACGATATGCTGAAAGTAGGCGGCATCTGGGTTTCACCAACGGAAGTCGAAAGTGCGCTCATCGCTCATCCAGCGGTGGTGGAATGCGCGGTGGTCGGTCACGCCGACCAATCGGATTTAATTAAGCCGAAAGCCTATGTCGTGCTGAACAAGGGCTTTAGCGGGTCGCCAGAATTGGAAAAAGAACTGATCGACTATACGACTGAAAAACTGGCGGCCTATAAGCGTCCACGCTGGATTGAATTTGTCGAAGAACTGCCGAAAACGGCTACGGGCAAGATTCAGCGTTTCCGGTTGAGAGAATAAATACTTTTACCGCCAAGACGCAAAGATCACGCAGAGAACGCAGAGGAATACATGAATGTTGGCGTAGGGCTACCGAGTACATTAGCAGGCGCGAACCGCGATCTGATTCTGAATTGGGCGCGGAAAGCCGATGAAGGAAAATTTTCGACACTCGGCGTATTTGACCGCGTGTTGTATCACTCATTCGATTCAATGGCAGTGCTGGCTGCTGCTGCGGCAATTACACAGCGCATCCGGTTAGCAACGACTGTATTGATTACGCCACTGAGGAATACAGCACTGCTGGCGAAAGAAGCGGCAACGATTGACCAGCTTTCCGGCGGACGGCTGACGCTCGGCGTATCAATTGGGGCGCGGCGCGATGATTATGATGCGACCAGCACCGACCACAGCACACGCGGCAAACGACTGGACGAACAGCTTGCCGAACTGCGCGATCATTGGGAAGCAGGCAAGATTGGGCCGCAGTCGGTACAGGAAAATGGGCCGGAATTAATCGTCGGCGGGTTTTCGGACGTAGCATTTGCTCGTGCTGCCCGCTATGCCGATGGTTATATGCACGGGGGTGGTCCGCCGCGTACTTTTGCCGGAGCGGCTGAAAAAGCCCGTGCCGCGTGGATTGATGCCGGACGACCCGGACAGCCGCGCCTGTGGGGAATGGGGTATTTCGCGCTCGGCAGCGAACATATCGAAGCGGGACGGGATTATCTGCGCGATTATTACGCCTTCACCGGACCATTCGCGGAACGCATCGCGGAAGGACTGCTGACCACACCGCAGCAAGTAGCGGCATTTGTGCGCGGATACGCTGAAGCTGGCTGTGATGAACTGGTGCTATTCCCAACAGTAGCCGATGCAGATGAATTAGACCGTCTAGGAGAAGTTATAGGATAATTCTCCACTATAACCCATAATATTATTCATCCAATCTCAGAGGGATTGCTCAAAAATGGCTAAAGATAAGACTAAGGGGCCTCAATTTGTTCGATTTTTCGGGCCTGTTATTGACGCTCTAAAAGAATTGGGTGGTTCTGGTAGACCAGCCGAAGTCAAAGACTTAATTGCACAAAGCCTCCACATTTCTGAGCAAGAACAGAATGCACAGATTGAGAGCGGTCAATCCCGTTTCAGCAATCGCGTGGACTGGGCAAGATTCTATCTAGCAAAAGCTGGTTATATCGATTCATCTGAAAGAGGCGTTTGGAGTCTAACTGAAATTGGTCTCAACTCTTCGCTGTCGCATGAAGATGCCTTACAAGTTTTTCAGTACGTCCGGCAACAATTTGAGGCTGAAAAAGCTGACAATGGGCAAACTGCTGAACAATTAGAGAAAAACCTGAACGAGGAAAGTGCCCCAACGCCTTCAGCTTTAGAAAACTCTGATTACCGTTCCACCCTTCTGTCACTGTTGCGAGGAATACCGCCATCAGGATTTGAACGATTCTGCCAAAGATTACTTCGCGAATCCGGTTTTCAACAGGTAACAGTAACTGGGCGAAGTGGCGATGGGGGACTGGATGGTCATGGCGTTCTTCAAGTCAACCCGTTTGTGAGTTTTCAGGTTTACTTTCAATGTAAACGCTACTCAGGCTCAGTGACACCATCAATTGTCAGAGATTTTCGGGGAGCAATGATGGGACGCGCTGATAAAGGAATCATCCTTACTACTGGAACATTTACTAGTGAAGCGAGAAAAGAAGCAATTCGAGATGGCGCGCCTCCTATCGAGCTTGTGGACGGCGAAAAACTTCTCGATATGCTTGAACGTCTTCAACTTGGATTGAAGCCCAAAACTATCTACGAAATTGATGATAAATTTTTCGAGGAGTTCCGAATCGGATGAATCTTTTCGATCTGAAAGGTAAACGAGCCGTCGTCACGGGCAGCAGCCGGGGGATTGGTCGTGCGCTGGCGGAAGGGCTGCTCGAAGCTGGCGCGGATGTTGTCATCAACGGTGTTGGCGATGGGGTATTCAAAACGGCTGATGAATTATCCGGTCATCCGGGGCAAAGAGTAATTCCGATTCAGGCGGATATGTCCAAACGCGAGGATATTCAGCAGTTCTTCAATGAATCGCTGGAAAAGCTCGGTGGGCTGGATGTCATTTTCATCAATCACGGCATTATCCGGCGGCATAAGGCCGAGGAATTCCCGGTTGAGGATTGGAGTCTCGTCCTCGAAGTCAATTTAACTTCGGCCTTCATGTTGAACCAGCTTGCCGGACAGCATATGTTGGCACACGGCGGCGGGAAAATCATCAACACGGCTTCGCTGACCAGTTTTATTGGCGCGACGCGCATCCCGGCCTATGCCGCATCCAAAGGGGGCATTGCCCAACTGACAAAAGCGCTGTCCAACGAATGGTCAGGGCGCGGTGTGACGGTCAACGCGATTGCGCCGGGTTATATCCACACGGATCTAAATGATGAACTGCTGACCGATCCTATCGAGGGCGGCAAACTTCTGGCGCGGATTCCGATGGGACGATGGGGAAAACCGGACGATTTGAAGGGCATCGCCGTCTTTTTGGCCTCCGAGGCATCAAATTACGTAACAGGCGCGGTCATCCCGGTGGATGGCGGCTTTTTAGGGCGGTAAATTGCGCCATGACTATTTTTGCTAGGAAAATGATATGAAGATTCTGACGGTTGGCGGTGGCCCCGGTGGCCTCTACGCCAGCTTACTGCTGAAAAAGTTGAATCCGGCTAATGAAATCACACTGGTCGAGCGCAATCCTGCCGGGGCAACTTATGGCTGGGGCGTGGTTTTTTCCAGCCTGACACTGACTGCTTTCCGCGAGGCGGATTATCCAACGTATAAGGACATCACCGATCAATTCGTGATCTGGGACCCGATTGATGTGCGTTTTCGCGGCGAGGTGCTGCGCTGCGGCGGGAATACTTTCGCGGGGATGTCACGGCGTAAACTGCTCGATATTCTAGCGGAACGAGCGGCGGCATTAGGCGTGAACATGCAGTTCCAGACCGAATTGAGCGATTTTTCAACTTTCGCGGATTACGA
>JBGAGR010000200.1:0-14710 GCA_044226645.1 Aggregatilineales bacterium | reverse complement strand
CCGTGTAACACTTTCGCATGAATAGGCGTGGACAGCGCTTCCGGGTGCGTCAATATCTGGCCGAGCCAATTGCTGCCTGCGCTTAAGCGGCTGTGCGCCCCAGTAACGCCACAGGACTGCCCTATGCGTCCTGCTCCGGAAAAATCTTTCGACCAACCAGCCATTCCAGCGCGGACTGTAGCGTTGGTAGCGCTCCAGTTCCAATCGGTTAAACCATTCAATCTGACCTGCGCCCGTGAGATTGGGTTCAGCGGTTTCCGTCAGTTGGATATAATAATCGGCGTGTTTACGCTGCAAAGTCGCTAATTCGAACGGGCACTGAGCTGCTCCAATGCGTATTCACGCAGGGTTTCCAGCATCAGAAGCGTGACCACCGGTTGGTCGTCTGGAAGCTGCTGGATCAGACTCTTTCGCGCAGGCGGTTGAGACTTTGCGCCCCGTGATGACATCGGCTGCTTCAGCGGTAAAATGCGCCGACGAATACGCCTTAATGGGCAAAGGCTGCTCGTTCTTCGGGGGCAGCATCGCATAACTCCACTAATCGCCCCGCGCATAGTGCGCTGTCGTCAGGAAAAATCGCGCGGGTTCTTTGTTCAACACTTGCAGGCGACTGCTGAGTTGTTCCGCAATCGCCGGCGCGAAAGATCACGCACACGGACTGCCAGTTCAATCGCCAGCGGCAGGCAGCGAAAGATCACGCACACGGACTGCCGCCAGTTCAATCGCCAGCGGCAGACCATCCAAACGCTGGCAGATTTCGACAATAAATGGCGCGTTGTCCGTATCGACACTGAAATCAGGACTTGCCGATTGTACACGCTCAACGAACAACTGAATCGCGGAAAATTGCATCAAGGCCGGAATATTCACGGTCAGACTGGCTTCCGGCAGTGTCAGCGGAGCCACCGAATAAACACGCTCTCCGTAAATCATCAATTCTTCGCGGCTGGTGACGATCACCTTCAGGCGGGGAGCGGCTGCCAGTAATTCATTAATCAATGGAGAAGCATCAATGACCTGCTCGAAATTATCCAGCACCAGCAGCAGATGGCGATCATGCAAATGAGTCTTCAGTGCTTCAATCAGTGTGGCCTCTCCGGTTTCTTCCACCTTTAAGGCTTCTGCAATTAATTCGATCACGCCTTCCAGATGCTTAACCGGGGCAAGGGCGACGAAGAAGACTCCATCTTCGTATTCGTCCAGCAGATTGTAGCCAACCTGAATGCTCAGGCGGGTTTTGCCGATACCGCCCGACCCCAGCAGCGTCAGCAGCCGCATTTGAGGCTGACGAATCAGGCGGCAAATATCGTCTACCGCGCGTTCCCGCCCCACAAATGAACTCAATTGTCCTGGTAAATTGGTGGGGCGCGGGGTCAGGGATTTAAGCGGAGGGAAACTGCTCGGTAAATCCGGCACAATCACCTGAAAAATATGCTCAAGTTCCTTCAGATCGCGCAGGCGGTGTTTGCCCAGATCACGCAGTTCTACTGCCGGGTTGTCCGTCAGGATTTCTTTCACCGCTGCTGAGAGAACCGTCTGTCCACCGCTGGCAACCGACATCAGACGCGCAGCACGATTCAACGTGGGGCCGAAATAATCATGATCGCGTTCTTCCGCCGCGCCGCAGTGCAGCCCCATTCTGACCCTCAGTTGAATCGACTGACCGTTATTTGCCTTGAACAGGGCGCGCTGGGCATCCAGAGCGGCGGCCAGTGCGTCATCCGCCGAGTGAAAGACCGTACAGAAGCCATCCCCAACCGTCTTAAAGACAGTGCCGTGATGCGCTGCAACCGCCGTTTCTATTATGCGGTTATGTTCCGCGAGCAGGGCGGACATGCTCTGAGGGTGCTGCTCCCATAAACGGGTGCTGCCCTGAATATCGGTAAATAAGAAGGTGAATGTGTTTTCCATGCTTATTATTCTAACGCCATTATTTGCTGCTCCGGCGAAAAATAGAAAAAGGCATGACGTTTGCCATGCCTTCGGTGGTGGTTCTATTGAAGTGTCTTTACTTAAAAGTCAATGCTGATGACCTGCCCGGATAAACCTGTTGCGGACAGACGAGTTACCGCGCGATGGAAGAGATGGCCTTGAATGACCTTACCCTTAATGCTCACGGGGACATTGGGCTTTCCGGTCTGCACCAGTGTCGTCAGGGAATACATGCCAGCGGGTTGATCGTTAACGATGACAACAGTTTCTTTATTGCTGGCCCAGGCCGGGATATAGAGGATGCGATCAATAGTCACACCTGCCGGAGCATGGAGTTCGTAACGGATGCTGATGACATCGTTCTGGGAAGTCTCAACCACGGTGGCAAATTGCAGGCGAGTTCCGTCCGAAAGCCAGACGATTGGGTCGCTGCGGCATGAAATGAATGCAGCATTGACCTGACCGATGACTGTAAGGCAAAACGTGAGTATAAAGGCGATCATCACCTTTGCGCTGTTTGACTTGTGTAGGGAAATTGTTTTCATGGTACCAAAGTCCATTCATTTCATTGATTTACTCTATTGTATACCGATTGTTTTTAATTCTTCATCAATTCTTTGTGAATTTACATTTAAAGGTTTTGCCAGCCTGATTTTCGCCTCAGCCTATGCTGGAAAATGGATACAGCGTGAAAAACGTAATCGTAAAATGAAGCGATTATGATCCAGAATCACTATCGCTCCATTAATGAAGACCGGACTGGTTGCCAGAACAGCATAAATGGGGTATCAAGGGCAGATACAGAGTAATTGAGGAATTATGTCGTATTTACAGCGCAGCAAAACACGCCCCGAACTGGATGAGCTAACCGCCGCCGAAGCCAGACAAGTGCGCCATACCTTCGATCCGTATGCGGGTGAGGTCATTGTAGACGGTCAATCGATTGGCTGGAATGAAATCGATGAAGTTGAAGTGGCTGTGGCGGCACGCGCGGCTGGCCCGGCTGGATGGCTGGTACGCTACCTCGTGCATGGCGACCAGCGCTATCATGTCGGCCTGTATATGGGGCACGATGAAGCCATTCTGCGCAACGTCACCCTCAATATCGCCCGCTTTGTGGTGCAGACAGTGGCTTTTTATGCCCCGCAGCCAGTACGCTATACCGGCCCGGCTGACCTTGTGCCGCTCACTGACGAGTCATGATTATCCGCTGCTACAGCAAAATAGTAGTCGCGGGTTTGCTCCTGCTGACAGCCGCTTGCAGTCCACCTGCCAGCCCAATCAGCACGCGCACATCTATCTGGGGATCAATTATCACCGTCGGACAATCCGAGCAGCTTGATGCGCCTGCCATCTGGCCGGAAGCGGATCGCGTCCGGGTAGCCTGGATTGGCGCGGATAAAACAGGCGTTCATCAGGACATCCGCACCCTGAATGCCGCTGGTCTGTCTGAACGGGTAGTACTCCCGCTGCCTCCGGTTCATCCCTACGGGCAGCAGTTTGCCGCCGCCTCTACCGAGAATTTGCACCTTCTCTGGCTGGACGATAATCAATCCGGTGAGACACGCTTGTATGATGCCGAAATCACATCGGGTCTGGTGATAGATCGCGGCCCATCGCTCGTCACGGAGCAGAGCGCTCATCGTTTTATCGTTGTTCCAAACGGCAAAGGAGAGGTCTGGGTCATTTCCAGCGGCGGACTGCTGGCAGAACCGGGATTATTCATTCGTTATGTCGATGCCGCAGGCCGTCCCCGCTTATCGGATGATTATCGCCTTACGTCCGATGCCGATTGGCCTGCTTTCGACCAGCGCAGCGATGGCACGATTGATGTGTACTGGATTGCTTACTCCGATGGTCAGGTTTTCCGGGCAGCACTCACGGATGGTGTGCTGGATAATCCTCAGCCCATCACATCCACCGTCAATCTTAACAGTGGGGATCGTCTCGAATCCTTCAGCGCTGGCCTCGATCACACCCATGCTTATCTTTTCTGGAACATCACCCGCGCGGACGGACAGACCGAAACCTGGATGGCATCCGGACTGCTGGATAGCACGGATTGGGCTGCTCCTGTTCGTCTGCAAATCGATACTACCCTCACCGGATCGTTCGAAACAGGTTTCAATTCCGGCAGCGCTCAGGCCGCCCAACCCGGCACAACCTCCTTCGCCTGGGCAAAACCGCTTAATACACAGGTCGATACCCTGGCTGTAGCGGGTGTCGTGGGTAAACAATTAGTCCTGCTCTATTACAAAAATGGTACACTGGTTGGCTATCAGGACATCGCCCGAATCAGCGGCTTATTCAGCGCTCCCAACCTCCTGACTGACCGTGACCGCCACCTTTATCTCGCCTGGACAGAGCCAACTGCGCGCGGCTACGCCGACCTGAACCTGACCATGACGCGCCGCTTCTAGTTTCAGCATCAACTAATAAAATCTTATTAAAATCCGGCCTTCTCTACCAAATGGTAGAAGTGGATTTAAAACACTTATGCTATAGTGTGGATGAGGATGCACTCCAATATGCTGGTACACGACCAGATAGAAACATATTGGTGAAAGTCTGCATCACTCCGACCTGCGCAGATGACGGATTAACTTCAGCAAATCTATATGAGTTTTTTACAGGTTTGCGGGAACTTAATCACAGTCCAATTCGTCATTCTGCATGAACTGCTGTGAAGATGCACAGTTTCAGGTTTTAATGAGTGAAGTCTGATATGATTTCACCATGAAAAGACAACCCAATATCAAAAGGAGATTCTGTATGCGTAAGATTTTGCTGGTGAGTTTGATGGCTGTTCTGGTGCTTTCAGCGCTGGGGATCAGCGCGGTAGCTGCTCAGGATAAGACCCCCCTTGAGTTCGGACAATGGGTCGAGGGTACGCTCTCCAATGACACTTATGAACTGAAATATAGTTTCAGCGGCAAATCAGGGGACATCGTATTGCTCGAAATGATTCCGAAACCGGGCACCTACGATCTGGATCCTGACATTGTTCTCCGCAACAGCGACGGCGATATTATTGGTCAGAACGATGACTTCAGCTATCCGCTGTCGGTTGTCGTTGCCGAACTGCCTTCCGATGGTGATTACGTCGTTCTGGCGACCCGTTCGGGTGGCAAGGGTGGCAGCAGCGAAGGTGATTTCTGGCTGCGCGCGACCAATCCCGAACTGCTGACTGCTGGCGCGAAGATGGATGTTACCCTGACCTCGGACAGCGAGAAGGAAACCCCCAATGTGTACGTGCTGCATCCCGATGCAGATGGCCCGATCAAGGTTGGTTTCAGCCAGGAAATTGGCGATCTGTATGCCAGCCTCGACATCGCTTCATGGGAGGATGACTCTTATCCCACTTCCATTATGTCGCTGAGCGACACCAGTAAGGTGAGCGCCGCCACATTCAGCGTGGAACTGGAATCGGGTAAGTTCTATATCATGACCGTCAAGCGTGCTTTCGGCTCATTCGTTTTCGACACGACTGAAGCAAACGTCACCATTACCATCAACTAACCCTGATGGTCACAGCGTAGGGGCGCGGTTCGCCGTGCCCCTGCCACCACTATGCCCACCCTCTACATTGTCCCCACACCCATTGGCAACCTGGAAGATATTACCCTCCGGGCGCTGCGTATCCTGCGCGAAGTGGCGCTGATCGCCGCCGAAGACACCCGCACCACCCACATTTTGCTTCAGCATTACCAGATCACAACACCGCTCACCAGCTACCATGAGCATAATAAGCTCACCAAACTGGATGCGCTTTTTGAAACCCTTTCCGGCGGGGATGTCGCCCTTGTGTCCGATGCCGGGATGCCCGGTATTTCCGACCCCGGTTATGAACTCATCAGCGCGGCTATCGAACGCGGCTTCCGGGTTGAACCGCTCCCCGGCCCCAATGCCCTGCTTCCGGCACTGGTCGGTTCTGGTCTGCCAACCGACAGCTTTGTCTATCTCGGTTTTCTGCCGCGTAAGGATAAATCGCTGCGTGAATTCCTGGACTCTCTTGCCGCTGAAACCCGCACCCTGCTGGCCTATGAAAGTCCCAATCGTCTCACCGACACGCTGCGCACGATTTTAGAAACACTCGGAAACCGTCCGGTTTGCGTGGCGCGCGAATTGAGCAAAAAGTTTGAGGAATTCCAGCGCGGTACGGTCAGCGATGTGCTGGCGCATTTCGAAGCGCATCCCCCACGCGGCGAAATCACCCTCGTTCTGGCTGGAGCGTCCCCGCTCGCGCCCGAAAACTGGGATGAAGCCCGTGTCCGTCAGGCTTTGCAGGCTCGTATAGAGCAGGGTGATTCATTAAGCGCTGCTGCCCGCGCTGTTGCCGCGCAATCCGGTTGGGAACGCCGCCGCGTCTATGCCTTGGGTGTCGATCAATCCGAATAATCAGCTTTTTGAGTAAAATTTAGTGACGTGAGTAAAATGGGGGATTTCTATGCAGCGCTGGGAATATGGGTTGTCGCGCCTGTGCCGAGCGGCCCACTGGTGATTACCGTCACCCACTATCAGCCGGATGGCGCGAAAGTGGTGCAGCACCGCACCAAAAATTATGACGAGGGCATGAACATCCTGTGGCCCAAAGTCATCGCCGAATTAGGGCTGCAAGGGTGGGAACTGGTGACTGTCGAAACTGGCGCGTGGCATTTCAAACGGCTGCTGCCGGACGAATAATGTTACGGACGCTGCTCGTTGTGAATCAGGGCATAGGCCTTTTCGCGGGAGACAACCACATGATAACGCTGGCTGCTTTTACCATACACCTTTGCGAAAATACTGAGGAGCGAGGCCGCCATCCCGCCGCCGCCTACAATCACAATGGTACGCATACGGGGATGAAGAGCGCTGGAAATTTTACTGAATTGAGCTATCGCGTTAGCAGGGATAACATCGGCATGTTCCATATCCATAATAATATCAACAGGCGTTTCGCCCTCGTTCAGAAGCCGCCAGGCATCGTTCAGTGCCGCATATAATTCATCCCACGTCCAGCGATTTTCAAACTGGTAAAGCAGGATCGTTTTATCCGGATTATCCCAACTGATTGTAACTGGCATGGCACTGCCTCCCTGTATATCCTTATTTTATCATTAAGAAAGTAATTTCAAGCATTAACAAATTAATGAACTGGTTTTTTCTGCATCTTTTGCTTATGATTGCCCCTATGATAAAAATTTGTGAAATACCCGCTGGAATGTACCCGATTGGTGATAATACACTGCCCATTAGCCGGACAGCGCATACCGTTCATCTGCCTGCCTTCGCCATCGCCCAAACGACGGTGACGAATGAACAGTTCGCCGCCTTCATCGCAGCAGGTGGTTATCAGGACGAACGCTTCTGGACAGACATGGGCTGGCGCTGGCAGCATGGCAAACAGGAAACCGCCCCCGGATTCTGGCAGGATGCATGGTTTAATACACCGGATTTACCGGTTGTGGGCGTGTGTTGGTATGAGGCCACAGCCTTCAGTCAATGGTTAGCGCTGGAAACGAACGTTCCCTGGCGATTGCCCAACGAAGGCGAATGGGAGGCTGCTGCGCGTGGAGCTGAAGGGGAAGCGCCACGTCCACGTCATTATAACACAGCCGAGCGTGGTGTAGGTCGTGCCTGGCCTGTTACCACACCCGGCAATATCTCATGGTGCGGCGCATATGATCTGTGCGGCAATGTCTGGGAATGGTGCAGCACCCGCTGGGGACGCAATTGGCAGACGCAGGATTTTCTCTATCCCTATCATTCCGGCGATGGACGCGAGGATTTGGTCGGCAGCGATGCCCGCCTGATGCGCGGCGGCTCGTGGTTCGACCCAATGACCGACGCGAATCCATCCAATCGCGCCCGTTACTTACCCGGATCGCGTGGTAGCAACATTGGTTTCCGGCTGGCACACAGTCTATGATGTGGAAGCGCTTCATGTCCTTCTATACCCACTTGACCCATGCGTTACCATCGGTAATCGACTAGAATCAGCACCATTATCGGAATTGAAGGGCTTTGCTATGACCAGCGCTCCATCTTTGAAAACCTACTCCATGTTCGGAATGCTTGACCGCACCTTTCGCGTATACCGGGATAATCTTCTGAACTGCGTCATCATTCTGGCTGGAGTGAGCATTCCGATTTCGATTGTCAATTACATTCTCTCGACATCCAGCCTGCAAAAGCTGTCATCGGTCAATACAGTGGATCCCAGCAGCCTTTCCAGCGCGGATTTTAATACGGTCTGTCTCTCATCGGTCATCACCATTGTGTTGGCGATTGTTCAGGCCGTGCTCACCAACGGCCCGATCAGCTATATCGCCTCCGAAAGCATCTTTGGTCGCAAAGTGACCTTAATGGAAGCGTTTCAGGCACGGCAGGCACGTTTAACCACACTGGGCTGGGGCTTGACCCAGTTTTACTTCGCGCTGGGAGCCTTCGCCTTTGCCATTGCTATCATCGGAACGCTCTGTGCGCCTGTCCTCGCGCTTTTAGGATCGCTGGTTTATGTCGGTGTGGCAGTCTATGCGCTGATTGTCCCGGTACTGATGCTGGAAAATGTCCGCCCGTCATTCGGCATCACCCGCGCCTGGTCGCTCGGAAAATCACGCTTCTGGACAGTGGCCGGTCTGCTGCTGGCGATTACACTGATTTCAACGCTCATCAATTGGGCGGTAGTGACCGTCGCAGCGCTGATTTTGAATCAACAGCTCAGTTCTGCTTCAGCGCTGGCACAGGATGCCATCACTACCGCCGTTGCTACCATCAGCAATGTTTTCCTGCTGCCACTCCTGCCCATCGCCATGACTCTGCTTTATTACGATACCCGTCTGCGCAGTGAAGGCTTGCAGGATGCGCTGCTGGCGACCAACAAACCCGATGCGCGTCCTTCCGACATCGAATCGCCGCTGCCGCAGCCACGCTTAAACCAGACCGACTATCGTAATATGGTCATCGTCATCGTGGTGACACTGCTGGTGGCACTGCTCGCCGGGACGCTCCTCGCGCCAGTCATTAATCAGATGATGCCGGGGTTGGCTATTCAATAGCCTGCTGCGCTTCGGCTCGGCTGCGCAGGGCTTCTGCGTCATCCGGATTTAGACGAATGACCGCGTTGAAATCCTCAATTGCGCCCGTTAAATCGCCCTGCATCTGCCGTACCAGACCGCGATTGTAAAACGCATCCTCGTTGCCTGGATGGAGTCGAATCGCCTCGCTGAAATCCGCCAGCGCTTTTTCCAGATCGCCGCTGCCTTTATAGGCCAATCCACGCGAGTTATAGGCATAGCTGTCATCCGGCGCGATGCGAATGACTTCGCTGTAATCGGCAATAATGCCCGACCAATCACTGCTGAAGTAACGCACAGCCGCCCGTAAGCGGTAGGCCTCTGCCAGATCAGGATTCAGCCGAATGGCCTCGGAAAAATCTGCCATCCGTCCGGCATGATCTTTCCAATCACGCGCTTTTCCCCGCTCGACCCATTTTCCCGCCGTCACGCCTCACCTGCCGGAAAAACCATGCAGGTAGTGGTGGCATGACCATACAGCTTACCCTGCTGGTCGATCACTCTGGCTTCGGCGGTTGCCATACGCCGCCCTACATGCACCACATTCGCTTCACAACGCACTTCTCCCGTATCACGGGTCAGCGCACGAATCAGATTGACATGCAGTTCAATCGTGGTGTAGCCTGCCCCGACAGGTAAGGTAGTATGAACCGCGCAGCCCAGCGCCGAATCGCACAGGGTACTAATCAGACCGCCATGCACCACGCCAATCGGGTTGTAATGCTGCTCACCGGGCGTACAGACAAACACCGCCCGGCCTTCATCCACTTCTGCTAATCGAAAATCCATCAGTACCGCAATCGGTGGGGGTGGAAATTTTCCGGCGATCATCTCGCGCATAAATTCCAGCCCACTTTTGCCCTGTGCCGCCTTTGGCAAAATGCTGGGGTCTTCCCATGTAATCGTCCGGCTTCGCCCAGAAGAGTTGAGATTGTCCGATTTCATTTCCGTTCCTTAATGTAACATTACGTAAACCTAAATGCGGAATTTATCCCAGAATATCCCAACTTTATCCCATAAAATGGTTAGAATTTTCCAGCTTTATACAAAAATATCCCAAACGCCTCAACAGTAGTCTTACGCCATTTTAAAAAGTCCATCGGACACAAAAACACCGTAATTTGTGATATGTTGCGATACTCATATATAGCCTCTCCGCGTGACCCCCCATCAAAATCCCACCTACTGGAGCTATGACTCTAAGCGGTTTTTTTAAGAGACTCAACAGCAATTATTAACGCTTCTAAACACGATTTATCCCAATCTTAAAGATCACGATTTTTGGAGTTACGTCAGTTGAGGTTCTGGCGATGTTAGGGTATACTGCTCTTCACATCAAGCCACCCAGGAAAATGAAATAACTTCCCCTGTTTAAGGGGCATTTCGTGAGAATGCTCTGGTGGTCAAATAACCCTTAGTGACAGATTTATAACCGGTGCAAGGCGGGGCGGGAGTCCTGACGAGTTTGCTTTGCTGTGCGCCGGTTTTTTTGCCCGAAGTTTCCGGCTCATTTGAGATGCCGATTATCGTCCGAAGGTCGCAACTGTGAATCCGCAAGAGGCATGGAACACAACCTATAGTCAACTGGAAATCCAGCTTGACCGCGCCAGCTTCGACACCTGGCTGCGTGGTGCTGTTTTCCTGGGACTCGCTGGTGAGGAACAGGACGGCATGGCTCCAACCTTCATCATTGGCGTACCCAACAGCTATGCCCGTGATATGTTGCAGCACCGCATGTACCGCGACATTCGCCGTATTTTGAGCGAAATCTCCGGGGCGCAGGTCGAGCTGTGCTTCGAAATCCACAAGGCCGCCAGCAGCAGTATCGAAGCGCCAGAACTGCCGCTCTTTAAACTTCTGTCGCAGCAGCCGGATACACAGCCGGAGCAGCCCGTCTATCACCAGCAGCTTATACGGCCTCAGCGCCCGGATTTGCCGGAAAGCGAACTCAATCCGCGCCTGACCTTTGATCGCTTCGTGGCAGGTTCAGCCAACCGCATGACTCTCGAAGCGGCCTTAGCCGTAGCCGAGCATCCCGCATCGCTCTACAATCCTTTTTTGATTTATGGTGGTGTCGGTCTGGGCAAAACGCACCTGCTGCAAGCCATCGCCCATTCCTGCCGTGAACGCAATATGCGGGTGATCTATATTCCCTCGGAAGTCTTCACCAATGATCTGGTAGACGCGATTCGCCAGCGCTCAACTGCCATGTTCCGCGAGAAATATCGCTCGGCGGATGTGCTGCTGGTCGATGATATTCAGTTCATCGCCGGAAAAGACAGCACGCAGGAAGAATTTTTCCACACCTTTAACGCCCTCTATACCTTTAATAAACAGGTGGTACTGGCCTCGGATCGGCATCCCAGCCAATTGACGACGCTGGAAGACCGGCTGCGCTCACGCTTCGGCGGCGGGCTGGTGATGGATTTGCAACCGCCGGAATATGAGACACGGTTAGCCATCCTCAATATGTGGGCACAGGAACGCAGCATCAGGCTGCAATCCAGCGTGGCGGAGATGATTGCCGAACGCAGCAAAAGTGCCAGCATTCGCGATCTGGAAGGCGTGTTTAATCAGGTCGTTGCCACCACCCAGTTCGCCCGCCGTCCGGTCACGCTCGATCTGGCCGAAAATGTGCTGGAAGGCTACAGCCGCCCCCGTCACCACCAACTGACCATGACGCGCGTGCTGGAAGCAACTGCCAGACACTTCAAAGTGTCGCTGGCTGACCTGACTGGCCCGCGCCGTACTGCTCGTCTGACACAGGCACGCCAGATTGCCATGTATCTGGCGCGTGAAGTGACGATGGCCTCCCTGCCGCAAATCGGCGAAGCCTTTGGCGGACGTTCCCATAGTACCGTCCTGCACAGTTGCAACAAAATGACTGACGATCTTGAGCATGACGATCTCCTCCGCGCTGATGTAAAAGCCATCCAGTCCGCGCTGGGAAACCTCGACTAATCAGCTAAGCCATTAGCGATTAGGAAAGGCAAAAGACTAGTTTTGTCACCTACAGCGCATTGTAGAAACGCGCAATTCTGGACGGGTCTTAGCTAAAAACTAATGGCTAACCACTCAGATAATTGATTATCCGCAGCCCTGACCCGATCTTGACACATTCTTGACAGGTCTGAGTACATTATTGACCCCTTTTTGTCATCTGCTTTCCTATAATAGCCTCATCAATTTTCCCTTGTGAGGCTATTATGCGTAAAATCATCATCGCTGTTACGGCAGTCACCATTGTGATTGTTCTATTGGTTATCTCAACTCAATTTATCACCATCAGCATCAAACGGAATGGCAGTCATCTGGTAACGCTGGATCGTCGGGATGCCACTTTTGTCAACACGCTGATTAATATTCCCACTGGAACGGTGTCATTGACCAGCGATGCCACCCAATTGTTCGAAGGTAAGTTCACCTACGATGAACCGGAATGGGATGCTCAGGCGGGATACACGGTGGACAACGGCATCGGCAGCCTGAATATCATCCAGCCCATTACCTTCCGCGATGCCGCTAGCCTGGATGGCTACAGCTATAACCTGAGCCTCAGCCCTGATGTGCCCATGGCGCTGGATGTCGAGCGCATCCTCGGTTCTACCAATTTGCTGCTGGACAATCTGAAACTCAGCAGTCTGGAAGCCAACCTGGGCAGTGGCGACAATTCGATTCGTCTGGATGGTGAGCAGCCCGATTTAAGTACCCTCAACCTCAGCACCGGGCAGGGCAAAGATACCGTCGAACTGAACTGTACCTGTGCCCAGTTGGGGAACGTTATCGCCAGTTTGTCGCAGGGTAACGATACCTTCAACATGAATGGTTCTTATCCCAACCTGACCAGCCTGAATATTGATGGCAGTCTGGGGGATGACCAGATCAGTGTGGAGGGCGATTATCCGTCAGTCAGCACCATGACCCTCAACCTCGGCGCGGGGAATGATACGCTCAAGCTGGATGGCAGTTACCCCAAACTGAGCGCTTTTATCGCCAACGTAGGAGCAGGCGATGATGTGGTCAATCTCAACGGCACATGGACACACAATTTGGACATGATGATCATTTCCGAGTCCAATACCACCACGCTTGAACTCCCCAACGACGTAGGTGTATTTGTCCAGATTTTTGGCACATCGGCGGATGTGAAGGTCAACGGTCTGACGAAACAGGATAACGGCTACGTCAATGCAGCCTATGGCAAAAGCGCTGTCACCCTGCATATTAACCTGAATACCAGTTCTGTCGAAACCGTCACGCTGGACGTGAAGTAAAAACAGTTTATGAATAAGGGGACGCGATAGTATCGTGTCCCTGCAATCCTGCTCTGACTCGCCTCAAATTCCCTGGTCGAAACTCCGTCCAAAGCTATAATAGCTGTCATCTTCGGTCATCGTATTGGACATAAACGAGATGAGCAGCGAACCAGAATGCGAAAAGATACGGGTGGTTATAGCATCAAACTGGGGCTGGGGCGACATCCCCAACATCAGTTTGGAGGACTGGATCGCCAAAGGCCCCGGCTCACGCTGGCACATCGGCCCCGCCGGGGCAATTTGCGCGGATGATGGGCGTAGATTGCCGATTTCAGTCATTCCGCTCCAATATCGGAACAATGAATTTGCGCAGTTTCTCTATGCGGCAGGCGCAGTACCCTATCCCTGGAATCACGGTAGCTCGATTGTCCATCCTCCAGCATTAGAATTTTTGCCAGCAGACGAACCGCTGCGTTACTTGGGAGGCAAGACATCCCGTATAAGTCAGGATAAATCGGGGTCGCTGGACTTGCAATCAGATGAAATCACGCTGCAATTTCCCGCAAATTGGTATGTCTACCCGGTGAAAGTTTACGGGGATGGAGGGAATCTGTTTTCCAATTGCGAGATAAACGACAGGGTTCTAAAGCCTTTATCCTCTGAAAGAGATTTTATCGGCATATTTAACGTGCGTTTCGGTGGCTTTGTCGAGTTTAGCCCTATCATAGAACACTACATTCCCACAGGCGGTCTTGTACCGGGATGGGAACAGCACAACACTACCATTAACAACCACGAAGTAGCTTACATCATCACTGAACCGGATGCGGAGAACCGTGCATTTTTAGCGTTCGTCTATAAAGTGAAGCACATCGTTCCTGTGGTAATGCATTGGCTGCAATATTTCGCTGTTGTTAAGAACGAACACAAAGCATCTCTGCTTCAAGAAATTTTCGCTATGCTCTCGACTATACGATTGAGCGCCGAATAAATTGGATAGGTTGTCTCGCGGAAACAAAAAGGGCGGAACTACACCGCCCTTTCCCATTGATAGTTTCGTGCCTAGTTGCCGATTTTCTGGATAACTTCGCGCGGACGACTGCCTTCTACCGCTGGGCCGATGATTTTCTCCTCTTCCATGCGGTCAATCAGACGGGCAGCGCGCGTATAACCGATGCGTAAACGGCGCTGCAAGAGCGAGACAGACGCTTTATTCAGACGGCGCACCATCTCAACGGCTTCCTCGTACAGATCGTCTTCCTGATCGTCAGAATCGTTGTCGTCATTTGAACCCGGTGTTGAACTCACCGATGAGTTTGACGACGAATTCTTTTCATCCTTATCCCAGAAAGCGGCCTGAATTTCCTGTTTCTCGTTACTCGGCATTACCGAACGTCCGGATTCCGCGATGCTGTGATCGAGGACGAGCGTGCTGATCGGTTTAGCAGTTCCATCATCATCGCC
>JBGAGR010000199.1:0-14762 GCA_044226645.1 Aggregatilineales bacterium | reverse complement strand
AAAGGGGTCGGTGTGCAGATTCGAACTGTTTAGACCGATAACCCACGCACAGCGACCCGCATCGCTTAACGAGTCAAAAATATACGGACAAAGGGCGTGATAGGCGTTTTTAGGTGCTCTATCCACTGAGCTACGCTCCCACGTTTGGAAGCGGCGGGGATTCGAACCCCACGACTACCCGGTTATGAGCCGATAACCTATGCACAACGGCCCGCAAAATTACTGTAGCACAGGAAAGCCTTTTATGTCAAGAGGGTTCACAAGAGATCATTAAAAACCTCTGGTGGTGACATACCGGAAGACGCTTTTGCCTATCCGCTTTATAAACTATTCTTTCTACACATATGTTCCATCACGCGCGTATTCTCATAAGGCATCAGGAAGGATTTTAGTGGGTCAGGAAAAATATAACCAAGTTCATAAACAAGTTTTGTTTCCCGTTTGATTCTTCTGACCATCCTCGCTATAATACCGCGTTTGTACCCATGTGTGCGGGAGAAAAAGGTGTTATGAACTCAAATTTGTCAGGGCTAGGCGATACTGATCAACTGGAAACGGCTTCAGCGCCAGCCGAGTTATCGCAGCCGGAGACGGTGGATACTGCGCCCGAAAACGGGACGGAGAGTCCCGCGCCGACTGAAGAAACAACCGCCACACTGGAACAAGACACTGAAGGCAGCGATGCCGTCCAGCCTGCTGAGGGTGATTGGCTGGGAGGGGATACATCCGACCAAAAGTCTCTGAAACGGGGCGATATGCTGGAAGGGACTGTCACCAGCACTACGCCAACGGCGGTATATGTGGATGTCGGCGCGAAGAGCGACGGCGTTATACCGGGTCGCGAACTGGAACGGATGAATCGCGAAACGCTGGAAATGCTCAAACCGGGGGAAGTCATTTCCGTCTTTGTCGTGAATCCGCACGCTCCACCCGATGGTGAAGTGATCCTCTCATTTAACCGCGCGCTGGAGGAACTGGATTGGCGGCGGGCGGAAGAATACCGCGCCAGCCAGGAAGTGTATGAAAGCCATGTGGCGGGTTACAACAAGGGCGGTCTGATTGTACGGTTTGGTCGCGTGCGCGGGTTTGTGCCGCAAAGCCAGCTTGGGGCAGATCGCCGCCAGGAAGTGGAAGGCGAGACACCGGAAGAACGCTGGGGCAAGATGGTCAACGAAGCGATTGCCGTGAAGGTGATGGAAGTTGACCGGGCACGCAACCGACTGATTCTTTCCGAGCGGGCAGCCGCACGAGAAAATCGCGAGAGCCGGAAGGAAGCCCTCATCAACCGTTTGCAGGTGGGCGAAGTGCGCACCGGTAAGGTGGTGAGTCTGGTGGATTTCGGCGCATTCGTGGACATCGGCGGCGCAGAAGGTCTGGTTCACCTGACTGAACTTTCGTGGACACATGTCACCCACCCCAAAGAACTGCTCAAGGTGGGACAGGATGTGAAGGTTGAGGTCATCAGCGTTGACCCGGAAGCCAAGCGTATCGGTCTGAGCATCAAGCGGCAGGAATCGGATCCCTGGGATACTATCGCCATCAATTACCAGATTGGGCAACTGGTGCGCGGTGTGGTGACCAAGATGACCAAGTTCGGCGCGTTTGTACGACTGGTTGACCTGCCGGAGATTGAAGGTCTGGTGCATATCTCAGAGCTTTCCGAGCAGCGTGTGAACCATCCGCGTGAAGTGCTGAACGAAGATGAAACTGTTACCCTGCGCGTGGTCAAGATGGACATTGAGAACCGCCGATTGGGGTTGAGCCTGAAGAAAGTCAACTCCGCCGAATACCTGGATATGGACTGGGGCGGCAGCGAGTAGGCGATCATCTGTGGGTGAATCCTTACAATTGGATGAATGTTTGATCGAGGGGCAGTAAGAAACTGTCCCTTTTTCGTTTCAAGATGTTAGAATTTGTAAGATTCGTACGGGAATTCTAACGGGTTCTATGCACTCTTAACGGTATACCAATTGGCGTATCCGGTTATAATTAGATAGAATCGCGCGTAGTGGTTCTGGCGGACTATCCTAAATATCAGTTTACAGGTTGCCGCTCAAGCAGTATGTTAGGCAAGTCGTTTAGAATGAGTTGGTAAGTATGGCTGGCTTAGGGCCACAAGTGATGGAGGTAAGGAACCGTGCCGCCTAATAAAATGGAGCGTTTCACCCAGCGGGCGCGGCGAGTGCTTAGCCTTGCGCAGGAAGAAGCCGAACGCCTTCGGCATAACTACATAGGAACCGAGCATTTGCTCTTGGGTCTGATGCGGGAAGAAGGCGGGGTCGCCGGGCGGGTTCTGCGCGAACTCGGACTGGAACAACGGCGAGTGGAAGAGTTGGTCGATGAATTGACCCGCGCCACCCGCACTGTCAGCAGCACATCTTTGGATTTGTCACCCGGCACCAAACGGGTATTGGAACTGGCTGTCGATGAAGCCCGCCGTATGGGGCATCATTACATCGGTACTGAACACCTGCTGTTGGGGCTTGTCCGTCAATCGGAAGGCGTGGCAATTGATGTACTGAAGCGGCTGGGAATTAGCCCGGAAGAAGTGCGGCGACAAACGCGGCGCGTTCTTCAGGAAAGCCCGGTGCAGAATTCACAGCCTGATCGTCAGGAACCCAAACGTACCGGACCCGGACGCGAGAATAAAACGCCGCTGGTTGACCAGCTTGCTACTGACCTGACCGCACTGGCACAGGATGGCAAACTTGACCCGGTAGTTGGACGCGAGACAGAAATCGAGCGTGTTATCCAGGTTTTGAGCCGCCGCCGCAAGAATAACCCTGCCCTGATCGGGGAACCGGGGGTTGGTAAGACGGCGATTGTCGAGGGATTGGCACAGCGCATTGTCAACCAGGAAACACCCCGTTCGCTGCACAACAAGCGTGTGCTGCAACTGGATGTGGGGTCGCTGGTGGCGGGGACGATGTATCGCGGTCAATTCGAAGAACGCCTCAAGCGTGTAATTGAAGAGCTGAAATCCTCTGACAGCATTCTGTTTATTGACGAAGTACACATGTTGGTCGGCGCGGGGAGCGCAGGCAGCAGCGTAGATGCCGCCAATATCCTGAAACCAGCCCTTTCGCGCGGGGAACTGCAATGCATCGGCGCGACCACTCTGGATGAATATCGTAAGCATATCGAAAGCGATGCTGCGCTGGAACGCCGTTTCCAGCAAATTCTGGTGGACGAACCCACCATCGAAGAAACGATTGAAATCCTGCAAGGGATTAAAATCCCGTATCAGGAACATCACAGCGTTGAAATTACCGATGAGGCCATTGATGCCGCCGCGAATCTCTCGGCGCGTTATGTGCCGGATCGCTTCCTGCCGGATAAGGCAATCGACCTGATCGACGAAGGCGCGGCGCGTCTGCGCATGTACAAGAGTCCAGAGGCGGCGCAGGTGCGCAAGGCCGAGATGGATTTAACTCGCGTTCAGGATGATCTTGATCTGCTGGAAAAAGAAGACCCGGACAACGAGGAAATCCCTTCACTGCGGCTTCAGCGCGAAAATCTGGAAGCGACCCTGAACGAATTCAAATCCAATTGGAATGAAGAAACCCAGCAGCCGCGTTTAGGCGCAGAAGATATTGCTGAAGTGGTCGCTATGTGGACAGGCATTCCGGTGATGCGTATTGCCGGTGAGGAAAGCGAACGCCTGATGCACATGGAAGAAGCGCTGCACAACCGGATTGTCGGTCAGCATGAGGCGATTGAAGCCATCAGTAAGGCGGTTCGCCGCGCACGCGCCGGGTTGAAAGACCCGCGCCGTCCGATTGGCTCGTTCATGTTCCTGGGGCCGACGGGTGTGGGCAAGACCGAATTGACCAAATCGCTGGCGGAATTCATGTTCGGCAGTGAAGAAGCGCTGGTTCGGTTGGATATGAGCGAATTCCAGGAAAAGCATTCCGTGGCACGACTGGTGGGCGCACCGCCCGGTTACGTCGGCTATGAAGATGCGGGTCAATTGACCGAAGCCATTCGCCGCCGTCCATACAGCATCGTGGTGTTTGATGAGATTGAAAAGGCGCATCCTGAAGCCTTCAATATGCTGCTTCAGATCATGGAAGAAGGCCAGCTTACGGACGCTCGCGGCAAGACCGTAAACTTCCGTAACGCGGTCATTATCATGACCAGCAATGTGGGCGCAGACCTGATCAAGCGCTCGTCACTGGGTTTTGAATTCCTGCAAGACAATCAGAAGACTGACCAGTATATGTACGATGACATGAAACGTAATGTCACCGACAAACTGCGGCAGACTTTCCGACCAGAATTCCTCAACCGTGTTGATGGGACGGTGGTTTTCCGTTCGCTCTCGCGCGAAGAAACCAAGCAGATTGTTGATCTGGAACTCAGGAAGGTTGGCGAACGCCTGCTGGAACACGCTATGACACTGGATTTGACCGAAGCTGGCCGCGATTGGCTGGCGGTGAAGGGCTATGACCCTGAATTCGGTGCCCGTCCGCTGCGCCGGCTGATTCAGAACGAGATTGAGGATGCCCTTTCAGACGGTATTCTGACCGGCAAGTTCCATCTTGCCAGCGAAATCCGTATCACAGTGGGTGAAGATGGCGAACTGCTGCTGGAATCGGTTGAAGAACCAGAACCCGAAGCTCCTGCTGTCTAATCTGATCTGATTTTTCAATGCAGAAGCCATCCGTGAAAACGGGTGGCTTTTTATTTTGGATAGTTATTGGTTATTAGTTGTTGGTTGTTAGTCCAAAAATATCATAGGCTGACTGTGCTATTTTTCACGGAAATGGGTAAAAGGGGCGTACCGTAATACGCCCCTGTGAGTGGGAAGCTGCCCCTACTCAACAAGGAAACTGCTAAGTTAGACGACGCGAGCGGGTTCTCGAATAGAGTCTTTGATCGCGTCCAGAATTTCGGGCTTGTCGTTAATGGCCCATTCGTCGCCGGAATAATGATTGAAAATAACCGATTTGATTTTGAGGTCGTGGTGCGGATTAGCATTCCAACCACTGAACTCAGCGATAGCATTATTGACCCAATCGCGCCCCAGGTCGTTCTGCCAGCCTAAAGTGCCGTCACATTGGCGCAGCGGACTGACTTCGACAGCATGAACGTGACGTGGGCGCAGGTGATCGGGAATAGCATCCAGCAGCGGCTCATAAGCGCGCAGGTGGCGGAACTGCCAGCGGAGGGGGTCATCATCAAATTTAACAGCGCTAGAGATATTATTGGGATCGCAGTCCTGCGTTTTAGGGTGAACGGTGAAAAAATCCGCATCAGGGATATAGGTGAGCATCTTTTTCCACCAGACGAGGTTATCAGGCTCATATTCTGGCTCTCCGGATGCTGGTGGCAGACCAAAATAGGGGTCTACCGCTGCCGGGGCAAGTTTGACATGTTCAGGCTTATCATCCCAGACTCGGTTATATACCCGCGCGTAGTGTTCCGGCGTAATCGGTGTTTTACCCGGAAATTCCGCCGGGTTGTTCGGTTGATTGCCGAGTATATAGCCCCAAACACCGTGACTCACCACCATCGTATGAATAGCCGCTTCAATAAAACCTTCAATCTCAAAATAATCATGTGGGTGGGGCAGCGTTCCAGCACCATCCACGCCATAATTCAGCCGTACCAGCATTTTGATGCCAGCACTCGCCAAATCGCTAAAATCAAGCTGCTGGGCACGTGTCCCAAGTGTGCAAGTGCAAAAGCACCACCCCCGCAAATTATTCCTGAGCATCCACCTGCCACCTTCGTCGCAGTGGACACCAATTTCTGGTCGTACGGACATATTCTCCCCCAATTCAGGCGCAGCATTATACGCGCCTCGTCATAGATGAAGCTCACCAAACAAATCATTGAATTCAATCAGCAATACAGCGGTCTTTTGCCCCGAAACAGATCACAAAGGATAAATGCTTACCACCATCATATGTGGCAGGCTCTTTTTCCTATTGCTTTTGGTTCATTTCTTGATACATAAAACGATAATTGAAATTGTCTTTTTTGTACCACCCAATTGTTAGGGGGCGCACCCAAAAACGATCATTTGTGCTATACTACAGGTGAAGAATCAAGCCTATTTTAAGGAAACACTCGCTATGTGGCAGAAAGTTATCGATGGGCAGTACCGCCGTCCGTCTGGTTTACTGGGTCGCTGGATTGGGCGCAAGATGGCGCAGCAGCATGTAGCGGAAAACACCTGGACGGTTAGTCTTCTGGATGCACAACCGAACCAGCATATCCTCGAAATTGGCTTCGGCCCCGGCATCGCCATCGAGCAAATAGCTGAACGTTTTCCATCGTGCAAAATCGCAGGAGTCGATTTCTCGCAAACGATGGTGAAGGTCGCGAGCCAGCGGAACGCAGCAGCTATCCGAGCGGGTCGGGTGGATTTACGCTTTGGTGATGTGCTGCATCTACCTTTTGCTGACTCAACTTTTGACCGGGTATACAGCATCCACAGCATTTATTTCTGGCCGCGTCCGGCGGAGGCACTGCGCGAGATTTACCGCGTCATGAAAACGGGCGGAGTACTCATTTTGACGATTCTGCCAAAAGAAAAATGGGGCGATGGCGACCCGAATAAACCCATCGGTACGCCAGAATGCCGCCCCTACTCTGCGCCAGAGCTAGACGATATGCTGTCCGAAATTGGCTTCGGCGCAATCCGTATCGCTGCGGATACACCGGAAGCATCACCCTCGAATTACTCGGTGGTGGCGAACCGCTAAATCTGTTTATTGAGATGAACGGGCACAGCGCAACCCAACATCAATACTAGTGAAAGTGGGGGCAAGGTGTCCCCTTCCAGCCAGCCGACCTAAAGCGGTCACACCATCATAATCCTTGTTTTTACCACCAAAACCGCCACCCCGTAAAACCCGCATGTTGGTTGTGTCGGTATTGTCTTCACGTCCATCATCAGCAGCATAGGGATATGAGCTATATAGAGAACTTGTCCACTCCCAAACATTTCCGCTCATATCCAGCGCGCCAACCCAAGATGCGCCTTCCGGGATGCTGCCAACATCAAGTGGGGCACCACGTCTATAAGCCAGCTTAGCCCCATCAAAGTCGTTGCCCCAGGGGTAGACAAAATCATCCGGCCCACGCGCTGCATATTCCCATTCAGCTTCAGTTGGCAAGCGAGCATCACGGACAGCACAGTAATCCGCAGCCTCGAACCATGTCAAATTTTCTACTGGTTTGTTGTCGCCCTTGAAGCGTGGAGTTCCGGCCATCTGCCCATCAAACTGGGCAAACTGCGCCTGAGTCACTTCAGTTAGATCCAGCCAAAAGGGTTGGTCAAAACAAATTTGTGACGCAGGCTGCTCATCATCCAGACCATCAGTTGTGCCCATCATAAAGCATCCGGGTGGAACCAGTACCATCATCACGTCACCGAAAGTCTGCGTCTGTGGTATCCAATCAGCATTATGGTCAACAGGTGCAATACTTGTACTTGTAGCCTCTGGTGATGGCGTTGGGCTGGGTAAAGCGGTATAGGCTAATTGTGTGACAGATGATGGTTGACTAAATGCCGCACCTGCTAAGATGAATAAACTCAAGATAGTCATAGCGCGACTGCGAAGGGTCTGTATTGACCAGCGTGACACCATTACGCCTCCTGAAATCTATCTTGTAAGACAACGAGTATATCCCGCGTGAGGCAATCGCACTACAACTATGCAGCATTTCTGCCAATTTACCCGACAGATTTATACACCCCTAATCAGGGCGAAACCGTAAACACACACGAATCGGTACCGCCGCCATTTGTCCAGAAGCTGGCTATGGTATGTGTCCCGGCGACTGCCGTCCAATTGGCGCGTGCCCGTTCACCATAACCATCTGGCGCGCCATCCCCCACATGCAGCGTCGTACCTTCGTAATAGACACTCAACGGAGCACCGTCCAATGTCATGACCGCATACTGACCTGCCAAGGCCGCCTCCTTTTCTGCCGGAGTAGGCCAGCGTCCCATGCCATCCTGAAAAACAATTGTCTGACCAGGGCGTACCGCATTCAGTTCAGCACAAACATGGGAAATCTCGTACTGGGGCAGGCCAGATGAGGGCGGTGGCGCTGCTGGCGGTGCTGGCGCTTCAAGGACAGGCAACGATCCACACGCGCCCGCCTGATTAACCAAATCTGCTCGAACCCACTTATCATTGGTGAGATGGAACCACTGATTGCCGTCGCTTCCGATGGCATATCCATCCGGCGTGGCGCGTTCGCCTTGCAGGAGCTGTCCGTTCCAGGGATAATTCGTCCCCGGTCCGCCGCGCAAGTTCGACAGATTGATAGCTGCGACCACGCAGGCATCACCGGGTGCAACATCACTCAGGTCACCACCATTGGCAACCGGAATCGTGATGTTGTAGTCCAACGGAAAGTCACAGGAATCCGGCTGATTGGGCAACAGCGGATTATTCTGGACACTTTCGCAGCCAAAGCGAATGGCATCGGCAACAGCGGTATTGCCACTCAGGTCAACCAGTGTTGAATTTTCATCAACATTCCCGTCAGCATTGAGTGTGACCGCGAAAGTCTGCCCCGGCGCGGTCAAAGTGGTGGTAAAAGCCATGTAAGTGACTTCGGAAGTACCCTCCACCAGTGCGCCAACCAGAACATGAGTGCCGTCATCCAGCACAGCCGATGTGAAAATTATGGTTGAACCTAACTGAACTTCCAGACCATTGATACTGAGCGACACGGTCATATTTTTCGGACTTTGTATCAGCAGCACGTTGGGTGCTTCGCGACAGCCCAGACTATTGGGATTGGCAGAGAAATAGAAAGCCTGCATCGGGCCATAGCGCTGCACACTGCTGCCGTAGGTGATTGGGAGAGCATCCAGCCCCGCGTTCACTTCTACCAGGCGATTCCAGACCCAGGCACTTGTGCCAGCTTCGCGCTGGATTTCGTACCAATCGCTTTTCTCGTTCAAGCCAATGATGCTCACTTCTTCGCCGGACGCTACTGCGCCGACAATATTGGAAGTGGTGGTGGGCATACTGCGCAAATTCGCTTCAGATCGAATCACGCCTTTGACCGGAGTCACCGCCGCTTTTATATCGGCAGGCACAACTTCACTCCTGATTTCAGCATCGCCCATCAGTAGCATGGTGACAGCCTGCCCCGGCAACGTATCCGGTACATTGGCCTGGACATTCAGTACGGCTACTCCCCATAACTGCTGATCAATGTTCAAGGGTGCCGTAGCAATCTGCTGTATATCCACCAATGGCACACGATCTGAAGGCGCTTTGAAGATGGAATCGGCCTGTGCCTGCCAGAAATTGGCATCCACCCGATTATTGCCATAGCAGGCTTCATTGCGGCCTAATTCACCGCAGGCCGAGGCAACATTTTTCAGCGCTACATTTACAAATGCCGGACAGGAGTCATCCTGGGCGACAGCTACGACGCTCATCAATAAACTTAGAAAGACTATCAAACTTTTTCGAAATAACATGATTTTATTTCTATCGCTACGGACAGCGATAAAAATCTTCCTCCTTCTCACTGAGGCACTTTACGCATTTTAGAAAATACCCCCAGCCGAAACAATATGTGTATAAGGAAGATAACCTGATTGGAGTGATAGACCTCAGATGACGGGCAAAGGGGTTCAGATGGTCAACAAAACGGAATGCCGTCCAATCGATCAGAATACTTTGACCCAGGGTTCATATAACTCATACTGCGGTGAGATGACCGCGCTGTAGAGCGCATTGGCGGCGGGACTATAGCCGGATACTGTGGCCTGAGTCGCCCCCATGCGCTGCAACCGCCTCAGCCCTTCGATCATGACAGCCTTGCCCAATCCACGCTGCTGATGCTCCGGCACAACACCCACAGGCTCGAAGCAACCTGTACGGGTCACATCGTCGTACCAGACGGTACAGAATCCGGAAACGCTGCCATCCGACGCAAGCGCGACAATATCCAGATCACGGCGGTATAAGGGTATGCGTTGTATATTGTGATACCACTCCCATCCCTGATAATGCTCGTCCGGCTCATCGGGATGAAAGGCACGCCAGGATGCCCAACTGCGCGACGGTAATTCGGCTTCATCCCCCAACGAACGCACACAGTAACCAGGAGTCAATCTGGCTTGCGGGAGCGGCAAGTCGAGCGATCTACGGCGCTGGAATTCCGGTTCCTGACCCCGTACATAGCCGTGATTCGTTAACAATCCCTGCCGTAAAGTGTCGTGCTGGCTGGCCCAAATCTGCACTCTATGCCGCCCATCAGGAAGTGCGGTGCTGAGATGCGATTCGGCGGTCTCCAGCATAGCTGCTTCCAGTTCGGGTGTCTGAAAAGCAGGGTCTACCTGAAAAAATACATCGCCCAGGGCTTCAGTGTTGAGTACAGCGACAAGTTGACCCGCAGCGCTTTCCCAGAGAAAAGTCACTGCGGCAACCGATTCGCAGCAGTCGCAGTTTTCAATACCATGCCAGCGCCAGTAATCTAACCGGACGATCTGCCAGTTCACATCACGGCGGTCATTGCGCAAGTAGATGTCTCGCAGAAAAGCGCGAATACGCCAGTAGTCGTCTTCATCACGATAGGGTCGCATCGTTATCGTCATCATTCACCAGTCTATTCACTACCCATCAGCACCTCGAAAATATCGTTATCGTGGGCAAAGCACACATTAGTAACATAACCTGATTGGGGTGATAGACCTCAGATGACGGAGAACAGCGGTCATGCTACGCTGAATGGCGGAGTAAAGATAATGCATGAACTTGCTGTCACGACCAGTATCTTAGAGATTGCGCTGGAACATGCGCATAATGCCCACATTCATGATGTCTATCTGGTAGTCGGTCAACTTTCCTCGATGATGGATGACTCGGTGCAATTTTACTGGGACATCATCAGTAAGGGGACAGCCGCAGAAGGGTCGCGTTTACATTTCCGGCGTATCGCGGCAGAACTGGAATGCTCGATTTGCCGGACACGCTACGGCATGACTGGCGATGATTTTCTCTGCCCACAGTGTGGCAGCGCACAGGTCAAAATCACAGCAGGCGAAGAATTTTATCTGGAAGCCATTGAAGTAAATGAAGCGTCAGAGAAAGAAGCAGCGTCGTGAATAAACGAATCCCCGTCGTCGAGAAAATTTTGAACGCCAATGATCGTATCGCCAGTGATAATCGCGCTGTGCTGGATGCAGCAGGCGTTTACAGCCTGAATTTCATGGCCTCTCCCGGTGCGGGAAAAACGACATTGGTCGAACGAACGGTGGGTGGTTTGAAAGATCGCTTCCGGCTGGCGGTGGTGAATGGGGATATTGCGACAAGCCTGGACGCTGAACGCGCCGATGCCGCTGGAGCGGTTGAATCGGTGCAGATCAACACGGGCGGCGACTGCCATCTGGACGCGCCGATGCTGCAAGCCGCGCTGCCCCAACTGACGCTGGATGAGATTGATCTGCTGATTGTGGAAAATGTCGGGAATCTGATTTGCCCATCGAATTTCCAATTGGGAACGCATAAAAGTGTGCTGGTAGCCTCGATACCGGAAGGCGCAGACAAACCCTATAAATATCCGGGAACGTATCGCGGCGTAGATGTATTGGTCATCAACAAAATTGACCTGCTGCCGTATGTCCCGTTTGATATGGATTATTTCCGGCGCGGGGTGGAAATCCTCAATCCCGGCGTAGTTACATTTGTTATGTCTTGCCGGACAGGCGAAGGCGTGGAAGCGTGGGTTGAGTGGGTCGCTCGTCAGGTGATTGAGAATCGTCCGGTGGAAGCTGCGCGGTAAAACCAGCGGACACGATGTATCGTGTCCCTACGGCTCAATTCTCCTCTACAATATCATATTTCGGTTAATATTATAATCGGTCAAATGACCGATTTTTTGATTTCCTGATCTTCCCAGAGAAACATTGAAAAAAGCACCGGAATACTACGAATAGACGTATACAGTGTAACGAATTGCATTACATAGTGGTCAATTCCATTGTGCCATCGGAATAGATGGTGATTTTAGGGAGGATGAGCAATCCGTGTCTCAGGCATATCATGTACATACAAACGGGCCGCATATTCATCTGGACAATGAGGATGTGCGGCAGCGCTATGATGGGCGGGCGGGAGCCGATTATGTAGCCTCGACGTTTTTCCGCGAGAAGCTGCTTTTCGGCGGGAGAATGCGCCAGCGTATTTTCAGCCACGCACAAGGTAGTATTCTGGATGTGGCCTGCGGCCCCGGCGCGAATTTCCATGCGCTGAACCGTCCCGGCAATCGAATCACCGCGATTGAACTCAGCCCAATTATGCTGGCGAAGGCAACAGAGGAAGCAGTGAAACTGGGAATTAATGTCGATTTGCGGTTGATGGATGCGCAAAAACTCGACTTCCCGGATGCCAGTTTCGACACGGTAGTTTCGGCACTTTCGACCTGTACCTTTCCTGACCCCATCGCGGCGCTGCATGAGATGAAACGGGTCTGCAAACCGGATGGACGTATTCTGCTGTTCGAACACGGCCTGAGTACATGGAAATGGGTGGCACAGTGGCAGATCAACACGGCGGATTACCAGTATGAAACGGCGGGATGCCGCGCCACACAAGACCCGATTGAAGTGGTAAACACTGCTGGATTGAAGATCGTCAATGCGGAACGGCGCATCGCTGGCGTGTTTCATCTGATCGAAATTTCGCCTGTTTAAAGCCAAATTTCCGGTTCGCATTCAGAAATTTCCCTAGACACAGGGCTTCGAAGTTGAAGCCCTGTTTTATATTGTCAACCAGTGGCGCAAACGATTCGAGAAATGGGCGTGGGTGGGGTACAAATAAGCTGATGGAGGAAATGTGATGAAGCAAACAGCAGATGTGGTCATCATCGGCGCGGGGATACAGGGCTTGAGCGCGGCCTATCACCTCGCCAAAATGGGTATTCGCGATGTCGTGGTAATCGAGCAGGAATTTATCGGCGCGGGGTCATCGGGGCGTTCAGCTTCGATGCTGATGCTGCAAGTCTGGACAGAGTGGCAGGTACGTTTTTCGCAATACTGCTTCGGGCGCATCCTGAATTTCGCGGATGAATTCGGCACAAGCGCGGGCTATAAACGTATCGGTTCACTGACGCTCGTACCGGAGTCACAGGCTGAAATTGAGCGAGAACAGTTAGCCACACGCGCGAAATTGGGCGTAAAGCCGGAAATCTGGTCACCGGAGGACATCAAGCGGCATTATCCGGGTTACAAGGATGCCGGGAAACGGTTGGGTGTAGAAGTCTATCAGGGCGTGAAAGCTACTGGAATCACGGTTCAGGCGGGGCGCGTGACGGCAGTGCTGACGACGGGCGGCGAGATTGCGACCAAATGGGTCGTGAATGCGGCGGGGGCAGACGCGGCGCGGGTCGGGAAATGGGTGAAGCTCGATCTGCCGATTGATAACCGGGTGCGGAATATTTATGTGACCGCGCCGTTTTCGCAAATGGGCGAGGCCATGCCGTTCGTTTATGAATCCGGGCCGGACTGGTATTTCCGCCGCGAAGGGCCGGGGATTCTGTTCGGGATGGGCAAGCGCAAATTGGATACGGCGGCGATGACGATTGACTGGCCTTATCTGGACGAGGTGATGGAGTTCGCACTGCATCGCGTCCCTGTGCTGGGCGAGGCGGGAATCGCCAGTGGGTGGTCGGGGATTCGTCCGCTCACACCGGATGGTCGCCCGATACTTGGGGCAGTGGAGGGACTAGAGGGTTATGTCAATGACTGCGGTTGGGGCGGCGAAGGGATTATGCATTCGCCCATCGGTGGACAGTTGGTGGCGGAATGGATTCACGACGGGAAAACGACGACATTTCCCATAGAACCGTTTTTGCTGGGGCGGTTTGATAAAGTGTAAGCAAAAATCACAGACTTAGCGTTTGGAGCAAATAATGGTCAAACATTCTTTATCTAATGTAGAATCGAGGTCTAGCAAGGCTTCTACGGGATGGTTGAGCATTTCATTGGCCATTCTGTTTGCCGTATTCTTGCTGCTTCTAAGTGTATTTAGCATTTTGATGCCCGAAGTCGTAGGAAAGACAGCGGCAAGCACGATTCCGCTGTGGTGGATCGTATTACTATATATTATTCTCGCATCAGCAGCATCACCGACATTGTTAATTGTTGATGACTTTGGGCTTCATCTTCAAATTTGGTGGTGGCAAACCGCTTTATCCTGGTATGACATAGATAAGGTGGTCGAATATAAGAATCATACGTTTGTCTTCTCCAAAAAATTACCGCTTATCAGCCTTTTGTCAGGGATATTGCTATTCCGATTTAGACGATTATTTTCGATACACTGGAGAAGGGAAAACTACAAAATAGTTGTTGACATGATGAGGGCAAATTTGGGTGGTAGGTTTGAAACAGCTTGAGTCTTGGTGGCTCAATGATGGTATTATGCACTCACCCATCGGGCAATTGGTAGCGGAATGGATTCACGATAGCGAAACGACGACGTTTCCGATAGAGCCGTTTTTGCTGTCGAGATTTGATAGAGGTTAACAAGGACTACTATACCCAACATAGTTTTCCAAGTTGGACAAGGAGAACTCATGATAAAGTTTGATGAAACCGATTTATTGATGATATTTGACGAAGACATTTCATCGAATAGTGAGAGCGAGATCGGTTTTCACAGTTACAAATACACTAGAGTTGATAACACAGCCATATCTGTGGGCTTCAACAAATTTGAACATACAAGACCGATATGGATTCTTGTTGGTATTGGTAACATTACTAGCCCCGCTGT
>JBGAGR010000198.1:0-14771 GCA_044226645.1 Aggregatilineales bacterium | reverse complement strand
CCGTTGAGGGTGACGATGAGCGACATGCCGACATCGGCAAAGACGGCGACCCAGAGCGATGCGCCGCCGAGCAGCGCCAGCAGCATGAAAGCCAATTTCATGCCGACGCTGAGGCCGATATTCTGGCGAATCAGTCCACGCGCAAAACGGGAGAGCCGGACAGCATAGGGAAGCTGGCGTAAATCGTCCGCCATGAGGGCAACATCGGCGGTTTCAAGCGCCTGTGCGCTGCCTGCGCCGCCCATCGCGACACCAACCGTTGCAGCAGCAAGGGCAGGAGTGTCGTTGACTCCGTCACCGACCATCGCAACGGCCTGATGCTGGTTCATGAGTGCTCTAACGGCATCCACTTTGTCAGCCGGGAGTAATCCCGCGCGAACATCATCGACACCGACCTGCTGACCAATGGCCTTTGCTACAGCAGCGTTATCGCCTGTGAGCATGACGGTTTCGATATGCAGCGCTTTGAGTTCGTTAATGACGGCGCGGCTATCGGCGCGGGGTTCATCGGCAACGGCGATGAAGCCGCGTACACGATCTCCATCACTGAGGAGCATGGTCGTTTGACCATTCGCTTCCGCCGAATCGACCCAGTTACACAAGTCTTCGCTGTGGGGATGTTCGGCATCAAAAAGCGCGTGACTGCCAACCGTGACGAGTTTGCCATCGACGCGACCTTGAATGCCGCGTCCGCTGAGATTGGCAACCGCTTCCGCCGGGGCATAGCGATTACCCAGACCGCGCGACGCTGCCGCATCGACTACCGCTTTGGCTAAAGGATGGGTGCTGCGCTGCTCGACGGCTGAAGCTAAGGCCAAGACATCATCACAGCGTTCGCATTCCTCACCGCTGGCGCAATCGACGGAACGGCTGATGGTCAGGGCAGGTTCGCCGCGTGTGAGCGTGCCGGTTTTATCGAAGGCGACGGTTTTGATGCCGCCTAATGCTTCCAGATATGCGCCGCCTTTAATGAGGACACCCTGACGCGCGGCGGCAGTGATGGCGCTGATGATGGTGACAGGCGTGCTGATGACCAGCGAACACGGGCAGGCGATCACCAGCAGTTCGAGGGCACGATAGAGCCATCCCTGTGTGCTGGCGGTGTTATAGAAAGGCGCATTGAACAGAAGCGGCGGTACAAAGGCCACCAACGCGGCGATGACCACGACTCCCGGCGTGTAGTAACGGGCGAATTGGTCGATCAAGCGCTGACTGGGTGCGCGGACGCTTTGGGCTTCCTCCACCATACGGATGATGCGGCTGAGGGTGTTATCGGCAGCAAGACGGGTAACACGAATTTCCAACGCGCCATCGCCATTGACAGTACCAGCGAAGACTTCCGCGCCAGATGATTTGTTAACTGGCATACTTTCGCCTGTGATGGGCGCTTGATTCACACCGCTTTCGCCGGATGTGACCGCCCCATCCATTGGGATACGTTCACCCGGTTTGACCAGAATGATGTCATTGACGCGCAAATCCGCCACGCCGACGGTTTCCTGTATCATGCCGTGTGCCAGGCGTGTGGCCGTTTTGGGCGAAAGTTCGAGCAGACTGCGGAGACTATCACGCGCACGATCTCCGGTGTAGCCTTCGAGCGCTTCACCGATGGCGAAGAGGAAAATCACGGTTGCGGCTTCCAACGTCTGGTTGATGATGATCGCGCCGACAGCGGCTATGGTCATGAGCAGATTGATGTTGAAGTCGCGGTTAATCAGCAGGGTACGGATGCCGCTGCGTGCAATTGGGAAGGCAGCAATCACCGTCGCGATGATGAAAAAGGCTGTCGGGACGATTTCAGGGGTTTGTCCACTGCCGAGAACTGCCGCCAATATGCCAAGCAGAATGATTCCGCCGCCAACGAGTGCAAGGCGTGTTTCCTCGCGGGTCAACAGATAGCGGAAAAAAGCGATGATGGGCGATTGGGTGTTTGCTGAGGGCGCTTCGCGAAGCGCCCCTACAGAATCGGCGTTATCAGCGATGTGTTTGCCGAGGGCTTCGACACGTTTTTGGAGGGTTTCGAAAGGCACGTCGCCTTCCAGATGCATTTTGGCGGTGGCGTAATCCACACGGACGTTTTGAACGCCGGGGAGTTTGCTTACGCCATCTTCGAGTTCACGGGCACAGTTAGCGCAGTCCATGCCCTGAATAGGGTAGGTCTTCGTTGTCATAGTCTCAACGATACCTCGTCTCAATATATGAATGGATAGACATATATTCAGGATAACGTGACTTGTGCAGGTTGTCAATAGTTCCAAAAAATCAAATTTAGATGAGGCGAAAATGTGTATTCAGTCTGTCCAATCTATGAGTATTATTGCTTCAAAAGAGGGTTTCAGGTATTCTATTGCGGCTGTTTCAGCGGTTAGAAGATGAGACTATTCTGTGTTTTCCGTCGTATATGGATGATGGTTAAACTTCCGCGCGGACAGCACTCCTGCGATTCCCTATCAGGCTGAATGTCAATTTACGCCGCGTATCAGGCGTTGGTAATGTGGAGAATTTGAATGCGTGTTTTCATAGCTGGAATTGATGGTTATCTGGGTTGGGCGCTGGCGCAGTATTTGACCACGCGCGGACATGTCGTTGCCGGGAATGATGTGTTTTTGCGGCGGAAATGGGTAGAGGAAGTTGGCAGTCACAGTGCGCTGCCTGTCTACCCGATGGAAGAACGGCTGGCCGCATTCCGTGAACAGTATGGCAAGGAAGTTCAATTCTATGAAGGCGATCTGATGGATTATGCCTTCCTGAAAAGTGCGTTCAGCGAATTCCAGCCGGAAGCGATTGTGCATCTGGGCGAAATGCCCTCCGCGCCGTATTCGATGATCGACCAGGCGCATTCAGTTTTTACACAGCAGAATAATGTCATTGGCAGTCTGAATGTATTGTGGGCGATGAAGGAAGTTTGCCCGGAAGCGCATCTGGTCAAGCTGGGGACGATGGGCGAATACGGCACACCGAATGTCGATATTCCCGAAGGCTTCTTCGAAGTCGAGTTCCGGGGGCGCAAGGATAAAATGCCGTTCCCGCGACAGGCCAACAGCTTTTATCACTGGAGCAAGGTACACGATTCGAATAATGCCATGTTCGCCTGTCGCATCTGGGGCTTACGGGCGACAGATATTATGCAGGGCGTAGTGTTCGGGACGCGCATTGATGAGATGGGCGAAAATCCGGTGCTGCGCAGCCGCCTCGATTTTGATCAATGCTTCGGCACCGCCATTAACCGCTTCTGCTGCCAGGCCGTGATCGGTCATCCGCTGACGCTGTACGGAAGCGGCGGGATGAAACGAGGCTTTTTACCGCTGCGCGACTCGATGCAGTGTTTGACGATTGCGGTTGAAAATCCGCCGGAAGCCGGAGAATACCGCGTGTTTAATCAGTTCGAGGAATGCTATACCATCGAAGAATTAGCGGTCATGGTACAGCAAGTCGGGCAGAGCATTGGCCTCGATGTGACTATTCATCACTACGAGAACCCGCGTATGGAGAAGAATGAACACTACTACAATCCGGATCGCGAAAATCTGATCAAGCTGGGATACAAGCCGAGCCATGATGTCAAAGCCGAGATCAAGATTATGCTGAAGGATTTGATGCCGCAGCGGGATCGTATTCTGGAAAAGCGCGATATTCTGGTTCCTGATATTCACTGGGATGGAACCCGTTATCGTGTGCGCGATTTAAGCGAGCCTGTTGCAGACGGGGCGAAGTAAAAATTGAACCGCCGAGACACAGAGAACACCGAGAGAAGATTCAATGTAGAGCAGTAGACACAAAATCGTCCATCAGAATTATATCCGATGGACGATTTTTATTTATCTACAAATCGAGGCTACACAGCAGGCACGAGCAGACCTTTGGCTTCAACATGCCAGCCGTCGGTGAAGAAATTCATGGTTGGCGCATCAGCACCGGGGGCGAAGAAATCGATGCCCATCCCACGAATTTTCTGCACACTGACCGCATCACCGGGTGAGCTTCCGCCATCTCCGCCGAAGCCAAAGCCCGGACTATTGGCTGCTTCCCTGACCTTCTGGACAGCAGGGAGAAGCAGACCGATCAGAATACCTTGACTACCGTCGTTACTTTTGATTTTCTGGACAGCAGGGAGGAGCAGGCCAATCAGTATACCGTTCAGGCTACCCGGTTGATTGAGGCCGATCAGGATTTTTTCCGGGTCAACATCTGGCTGATTTAAGCCGATGAGAATGCCGTTGGGGTCGATGTCTGGCTGATTGAGGCCGATGAGAATGCCGTTGAGCGGATTCTCGCCGCTTTGGATGGTGGGCGGCATGAGGATAAAGACGCTGCCATCGCCCATGTGACTGAGCAGGAAACCATCATCGAAAACATTGGATGGCGATTCCCGCTGCGGATTCTCCGGCTGACCGCCGGGGCTGCCGGGGAAGGGAGTCAGCAGGAAGGAGAAGCCTGTATCGGGATCATCATCGGCGGTTTTGGTGAAGTTGAGCGATACATCGCCAAAGGGATGCAGGTTGATGAAGGGTTTTCCACCGGGAACCGGTATGAAATTGAGGATGAGCGCTTCGCCGGGGCCTTTGGTCAGTTTTGTTTCGACATCGCCAAAATCAAAACCGGGTAATTTGTTGCATGAGCCGCCTGTACGGATGACGCTGCTCGATACCCATCCCAAACTGACCAGATACCAGACTTCGCCATCGTGTGTAAAGGTGGCAAAGGCCGGATATAAATCGGATGGATTCAGCACGGCGATAATGGCGGCGGTGGTGGAGGGCAGTTCACGCACGTTGACGCGATCCTGTCCCTGAGTAGCTACGACACACTCACCGGAAGTGGGCATGGTCGGGAGAACAACCTGTGGGGCAGTCTGGGTGGTGGGGCAGCCGTTGTTCCAATCCGGGCCACCATCCAGCGGACACTTATCTTTTTCATCGAGTGTACCGTCACCATCTGAGTCACCCGGAGGATGGGTGGGCTGCTCGGCGGTGGGCTGCGGTTGTTCGTTGGGTTTCGGCAGCGGGCAGCCGTTGTTGGAGGCGGGGCCGGGATCATTGGGGCAGCGATCCTTCGTGCCGAAAACGCCGTCGTTGTCGGGATCGCCGGGTTGGGTTTGCGCGAGGACTGTACTGGAAAGCAGAAATGTCAGAAGCAGGGTCACGAGCAGAAGAAATAGAGAATTGCGTTTCATAAGCCATCTTTCCACCTAGGATAAGGATGTTTTCAGTATAGTGAAATCACTGTGAGGAAGGTTGTAAATGAGTGTAAACAGATGATGGTAACAGGCGAAAACATAAGAATGACTTGTACTAAAGTACCTCCGATTCAAACATCCGTATGATGAGTTTGTGTTTTCCTGTTCATTTTCGCTGTTTCGCAACTTCACCGTGCGGCAAACGTATAGGTCTGTAATGACACCCGCCAGAATCGGGGGGATTTTCCGAAAATACCCTCTTGTTTTAATATGCTGGTGGTACAATGAACAACAGCATAACAGAACGTTTTTGAGGAGAGTCCCTGCAATGTCACCATGGTGGGGGTCACGGAGTAACGTATCGCCGCGTTTGCGGCTCGAAGTGGAAGCGATGCGGGCGACGTTTGACAATACGTTCAAACTGGTCGTTCCTTCGTTAGGCTTGTTGTACTGGGAAGGCGAAGTCGAATTGAATCTGGCGACGCTCGAATCCCCGTTCCACAGGTTAAAAATCGTGTACCCGAATGAATACCCGAATCGCCCGGCAGAAGCCTATGTACTGAGGCCGCGTATTTACAGCGAAAAGCATCAGTATGAGGATGGACAGTTATGTTTGTTTAACCCGAAAGATGGGACGCAGTACGGCTGGAACCCCAGCAAGTCTACCGCCGTGACGGTGGGAGCCTGGGCTGTCCAATGGTTGTATGCTTACTATACCTGGCGGGCAACCAATAAATGGCCGGGTATTGAAGAACGGGTTGATCCGAATACGCCGCTTCCGCCACGACGACGGTAGTATAAAGCAGGTGAGGACTGTAGCAGCAGCACCTCATCAAAGGACATTTGATATGCTGACCAACCCTCTCAATATCCCCAGGCGCAGCGTGCCGAATCTGGTAGTCGCGCAGCGGGTACTCGACAAGATGGCGAAGGCAGCCAGTCATTATCTCCAGGATGAAACCGGAGAAGCGATGGTTGGTCTGCTGATACCGGGTACGCACACCAACGGTGTTCCCACCCTCTATGTATTAGATACGATTGCGCCGGATGAAAGCGCTGTGCGGGAGTGGGCGACCTTCCAGCAGGGCGATGACCGTCAGGACGAGCTGATCTGGTGGTTGCAGGAAAACTGGCACGAAATGCGCCGGAAAAAGCGGGATTATCTGGGTAAACCGATGACCGGGAAATGGGATGTGCCGCTGCGCTACCTGGGCGACTGGCACAAACAGCCGGGATACATGATTCAACCCAGTCAGGGCGATCTGATGACCGCGCGACGCTGGATTAGTGACCCGGAAAACGGCATGGAGTTTTTACTCGCGCCGATTGTCACTGTCGGACATCCTTCGACAACCGGGGTGAGCGCCGGGGGGAATTACCTGACCGCTCCCCAAAGCGATGGCACCAGTATGCGGGTCGATTTCTGGTACATTGACCAGAATAACAATGATTTTATGCCCATCAGCCCGACTTTGTACCCCGATGAGCAGCTTCCGGCTTTAACGGATTATCCCTGGCATCTGGTCAATGAAGAACGCTTTCAGGCAGAATTCGAACTGCTGGAAAAAGATGGTCTGTTTACCACGCTGGTTCTGTGGGATGCCGACGATATGATTCCGCTGGACATTTGTATCCTGACCGCGCGTATGGGGGCGGAAAAAGTGGTGATTCTCGTGACACCCTGGAATTATCCGGATGCGCCACCTAAAGCACGAGTCGCGCCGTATATTGCTTTCGACCCGGAAGATGACATCTTCGCGGTTTTTGAGTCGCTGTGGGAAGAGTCGGAAACGGTTAGCGATCCATCGGATTGGAAGTGGTCGGAGGGTAAGCGGCTGGCGGATTATCTGTACGCGATTGAGGATATGCTCGGTCTGGAACATAGTGCTCCGGTTTCTGCATCGGAGATTTCAGCCGATGGAAAACAGCCGGATAGGGTGGACGATAAAAAGATTGAGCCTGATACCCAAACGACAAAAACACCAGAGGAGCCATCATGATGAATTGGGATCGTGTCGAACAACTCATCGGCTCGGATAACCTGGGACTGCTGAAGCAAAAGCGTGTTGGCATTGTTGGACTCGGTTCGGGCGGCGGATTTGTCGCGATGAGTCTGGCGATGAGCGGCGTGGGCAAGTTCGTTCTGGTGGATGATGACACACTGGAAACAATCAACATCGTGCGGCATGTGGCTGACCAGCGTTATGTCGGGCGACCCAAAGCCGAAGTGGTGGCAGAGCTGATTAAGCAGCGCAACCCGCAAGTCGAAGTCGAAGTGCGTATAGGGCGAATTGAGCAGAATCTGGATGTGCTCGACAAGGTGGATTTACTGGTTTCCGGCGTGGACGGCGAAGGCCCGAAATATACGCTGAATCAGGAATGTCTGAAGCGCGGATTGACAGCCATTTATGCGGGTGTTTATGAGCGGGGTGAAGGCGGGGATGTGGTGGTGATTCGCCCCTACAATGGCCCCTGTTATGCCTGCTGGGCAGCCGAACTACGCGAAGGATTAGCGATTTCTAACATAGACAAAGATGAAGAATTGGACTACGGTATGATTGGGCCGGAAGGCACATTGGAGGCCGAACCTGGCTTGTGGCTGCATGTGGTACGCATCGCGTCGGCGCAGGCTGACCAGGCGCTCAATGAACTCCTGAAGGGCACCAACGTGCATAAGACCATGCCTGCCAATACCGTTATTATGGCGAATACGGCGATGGAAATCCTGACCGGTCAGATGAGCCAGCCGTACACCGCTGTTTGGGTCAATATCGAACGCGACCCACACTGTCTGGTCTGCGGCGATGATTTACAAAACGAACTTTCCGGTGAAGCGAAGGAGGAAGTCTCACTGAGCGACTTAATGGAATCAACCGGATTGGCCTTAGAAGAAGATGCAGGAGAGCGTGATGTCTGAAGATATAAACAACAGCCCTGTTAACCCGACTGAACAGCCGATTGACGTACAGGACGACCATCCAGGCGAGATGCCACCCCCTGAAGTGACTGCACTGCCGGAAGAGGGCGAGCGCATGGACGAACGGTTGGAACGGCTGGGCGGTGAACCGGCTCCGGCCATCACGCCAGAAGAATTTGCTCGCTTGCAACGCGCTGGTCAGGTACATATTGATGCCAAAGGGCGGGTACGAACGGCACGACGCAGCGATGCTGAAGCGGGTGTATCGCTGCGAAAACGGCGAGCATGGTACGCCTATGTCTGAAGCGACTCGTTCGGCAGAAGCCTACCGGCGTGCGCTGGTTGAGCGACTCAAACAGAAGGAAGGGCTGCTCGACCCGATGCTGGAAGCCGCTTTTCTGGCTGTGCCGCGCCATGTTTTTCTGCCGGAGGAAACGCTCGAAAAGGCTTACTCAGATGAAGCCATTGGTATCAAACGTGATACTGACGGCACTTTACTGAGTTCATCCAGCCAGCCGAGCATGATGGCGCTCATGCTGCGCCAACTGCGGCTGCGTAAGGGCGATAATGTGCTGGAGATCGGTTCGGGAACGGGTTACAACGCCGCGATTATGCAGCAGATTATTGGCGAGAATGGCAGCGTGACCTCGGTTGAACTGGATCACGAACTGGCGCAGCGTGCCAGTCTGAATTTACAAAAAGTCAGCCTGGGTGCGGTCATCACGATTGTGAATGCGGATGGCGCGATGGGGTATGCACCGCGTGCTTCTTATGACCGCATTATCGCCACCGTCGCGGTGTGGGATATACCCCTGGCATGGCCTCGCCAGCTTAAAACGAACGGGATTCTGGTCGCACCGATCTGGTTGGAGAGTATGCAGGCCAGCGCCGCTTTCGTTGTACAGGAAGATGGCAGTTTATACAGCCATACGAATATCCCCTGCGGCTTTATTGCGCTGCGGGGCATGGCTGCCGGGCCAGTGATGCAGCAGCGTATCAGCAGTTCCGCGCTGATTATTTCGGCGCATCATGTCAGCCGGATTGACAGCGCTTCGGTACAATCGCTGCTTTCGTATGATGCGGAAACCAATCATCTGGGTATGCCGCTGACAGATTCGGAACTGTGGCGCGATTTTGTGCCGTATCTGACATTGAATACGCCAGAAGGGTATCAATTCATCCAATACAGTGTGGGTGAAAATCAACAGGCTTTTGGTCTGGAAGGTAATGGTTTTGCCCTGACATCACGCGGGAGCGCCTGCTTTGTGCCATACAACGGGCAGGGCGCAGCGAATTGCTACGCGGGTGCGGACGCATTCATCGCCATGCAGGACAGCCTGCGCGCCTGGGATAATGCGGGTCGTCCCGGCAGTGGCCGTTTGCGTCTGCGTCTGGTGGCGAAAGGTTCTAACGAAACCATACCCGCAAAGCCGAATACGAAGGTATACTCGCGCCAGTATCATGATGTTCATGTGTGGTTAGATGTGTGATAACACTCGAAAGTCTGACACAAGCGCTTCACCTGCCGGATTTTAATGCCGACGCGGCGCACCTGACAATGGCTCCGATGGGGCGCGCGGCGATGCGTACACCGCAGGGATCGACACCGCTTCAGGCCGGTGTGTTGGTGTTACTCTTTCCCGAAGAAGATGATTTTCATATTGTCCTCACCCGCCGCACCGATACGCTGCGCGGTCACAGTGGACAGATCAGTTTTCCCGGCGGGCGGCGCGATCCACAGGATGAGTCGTTTACCGCTACTGCCTTGCGCGAAACCTGCGAAGAATTGGGTGTCTGTGACCCCGCTCTACAGGTTATCGGGCATCTTTCCCCGATTTATATTCCTCCCAGCAATTTTGAAGTCCATCCGACTGTCGCGGCCCTGCCCGAACGCCCGATATTCGCTCCCAATCCACAGGAAGTGGCGGAGGTGTTTACCCTGCCGCTGACTACATTGATGGACAGCAGCACAAAAGCGTCTGAAAACCGCGAGATTCAAGGAATGCGGTTACAAATTCCGTTTTATAACGTGCGGGGTCATAAGGTCTGGGGCGCGACAGCCGTGATGCTCAGTGAACTCGAAGGCCGTTTGCGGGTTGTTCTGCCTCTGCCCTTGCGTTAAAGATCAGAAGCCAAAAGTGAATAAAGGTGATAATCGTCACTGTTCACTTTTGGGTTTTCACACTCTACTGGATAGAAAAGTGGAAGGGTGCAGCTCATGGACGATGGATATGTGCTGGTGATCGGTTCGGCGGGGGTGGATGTGAAAGGCCGCCCAACAGGTGAACTCCAATCCGAGACTTCCAATCTGGGGACAGTACGCAACAGCATCGGCGGCGTGGCACGCAACATCGCGGAAAATCTGGCACGGCTGGAAATCAACACCATATTATTGACCGCCCTGGGTGACGATGTGGAAGGTGAGCGCGTGCTTGAGCACTGCGAAGCCAACGACATCGACTGCTCATATGTGCGCATGATAGAAGGTGGGCGCACGGCAACGTTCATGGGACTGCTCAAGCCAGATGGCGAACTGAACCTGGGTGTCCATGATTTCGAGATCATGGAAGCGCTGGACAGTGATTATCTGCGCGATCATGAAGACCTGATCGCTGAAGCTGATATGGTGGTCATTGACGTGACGCTCTCCGAAAGTGCGCTGGAAACCCTCTTTGAGATAACCGAGCGCTATTCTGTGCGGGTGTGTGCCGACCCGACCTCGCCGATGCTGGCGGGGCGCTTATGCCCCTATATCCCTAAACTCCATCTGATTGTCCCAAACGCGGCGGAAACGACGGCTCTGTGCGGTCTGCAAAATCCGGCGACAGATCGTGAAACGGCGATTACTGCCGCACGGCATCTGGTTTCGTTGGGCGCTTATATCGCGGTGGTGACGCTGGGCGAACATGGTTTGGCCTATGCCGATGGCAGCGGCGCGGGATTTGTTCCGGCTGTTCACACGACGGTGGTGGATTCGACAGGCGCGGGAGATGCCTTTACCGGGGCGGTGATTTTCGGCCTGCTCAACGATGTGCCTGTAGATGAAGCCATGCGCTTAGGGGTGACAGCGGCCTCGCTGACCTTACAGACTTACGCCACCGTGATTCCCAATCTGACGCAGGAAATGCTCTATGACCGGCTGGCGATGTAGTGTCTGATTTAGAATTTGCATAGTCTTTGTCGGTTGCGCTGTGGAAATCTGCTATAGTTGGGGAAATGTCGACCATCCAAGTTCGGGGACTGACTATTTATGCGTAAAATCACTGTTATTGTGACGATGCTGCTGCTGTCAATCGGAACGCTGCGCGCCTTTGCCCAGGACGCAACACCGACACCCGATCCCAGCACCCAACAACAGTCCCAACAAGTAGATGTTCCCGGTTTTATCGGACTGGATATTTTTACACGGGCGGCGCAGGCTACGCAGGCACAGGATTATCAGCAGGCGATTGCCGACTACAGTCTGTTTTTGCTGCTCAATCCCACGAACAGTCAGGCGTATTTTCAGCGTGGTAGTGCGTATTATCAATTAAAGGATTACATTAGTGCTCTGGCGGATGTCAATCATGCGCTGAGTCTGCCTCAGGCCACAACTGATTTGACCTCCGGTATGTATTCGCTGAGAGCCAGGATTTATGTTAACCAAAAACAGGATGATTTAGCACTGTCCGATTTCAATGCAGGGATCGAAGCAGCACCTACTGATCCATCCTTGTATTACAACCGAGGGTTGCTATACGCCCGACAGAGTCAGTGGCAGGATGCGGTGACCGATTTCGGCAAAGTGGTGGAACTCGCGCCGGATGTGACCGATGGTTATGCACTGCGGGCAGCGGCGAACATACAGCTACAGCAATATGATGCGGCATTGGCGGATTACACCAAACTGGTTACGCTGACACCCAATGACCCGGCGGTATTTTCAGATCGCGCCCGGATTTATATCCAACTGAAGAATTATGAATCCGCGCTGGCGGATTTGAATGACGCGCTTCGGTTAAGCCCGAAGTCAGCATCGCTGTATCTGCTGCGCGGTTCGGTCAATAACGAGTTGGGCAAGCAGGCCGACGCGGCGGCGGATTATCTGGAATGGGTACGCAGCCAGCAAACCAGTCTCAACAGCCAATTGACCCTGCGCCCCAATGAGTCGCAGGTGGTTCAGATGCAAGCTGGACAGATTTACCTTATGACTTTCGAGGCACAGGCAGGGCAAAAAGTAACGATCACCGCCAGCGCGCGTCCGACGGAAAATACCGATCCGATTCTGCTGCTGGTCGATAACACTGCTCATCCACTGGTTGCCGATGATGACAGCGGCGGCAATTACGATGCTTTAATCAGCGACTATGTGCTGCCTGCCGATGGGCAGTACGGTGTCCAGTGCGTGGGGTCATTCCAGTTGCGGCAGGTGGCGCGGAAATTTTGCGCATTGCGATTGCGCCATGAACCGCCGCGCAGGACACGCAGATTGAGATTGGACACGCCATTGCTGCCCGAATTGTAGGCCGTTAAGCACCATTCCCACACATTGCCTACCATATCGACCACACCGAAGGGACTGTCACCCCGGTCTTTGCCTTCGTAGCAGGTGACGGGTGTAGTACGGATGCTCTCACAGGGTTTGACACGGTTATTACAGCGCATCTCGTCCCATTCTTTACCCCAGGGATATACACGACCCTCATCACCCTGCGCGGCACGCTGCCACTGCTGTTCTGTCGGGAGGAGAATCTCTTCATCTGTTTCGTCCGTCAGCCATGAGCAAAATGCCAGTGCTTCGTACCAGGAGATGCCTACCACCGGACATTCCGGTTGGTTCCAGTATTCATCATGCCAGAAGCGCGGTTTTGTCCATTCTTCGCTTTCCTTTAACTGCCATCCGGCCTGTGGCCACCATTTTTCACGCTTGTAACCACCGGCTTCTATGAAGCGTGCGTATTGGTCATTCGTGACGGGATATTTGGCAATCGAGAACCCCGGCACGTCAAAGATTTTCCCGGTTGTGGGGACGAAACCGCCACCTTCCAGAACGACTTTACCGGGAGCGACATCAACCCAGGCGAAAGGCTTGGGCAGCACCTCAGAGATACGCGAATAGACCGTAATAGATGGGAGGGTGGGGTCGCCATCATCGGCATCATTAACCACGAAGGACTGCTTGATGCCTTCGGCCAGACGCAGGCAGTCATTTTTGAGGTCAGGGTGACGGCGCACCCGTGCTGAATTGCGCCACTGCAAGTCCTGAACGCTGGGCGGCAGATCGCCAAAGTCCGGCATGTTGGCGTTCATGACCAGCACAGGAATGACGATTTTCCTGAGCTGGAGGGCATTCTCGATCTCGATACGAACAAAGTCGTTGGTTTGCAGCGCACGATCATTCATGATGCGTGCCCAATCCGGCCCGATGATGACCAGAACGACATCATGTGCCTGAACCTGTTGATAGAGATAGCGGCGGAAGTCGACCCCGATGGGAATGCTGTCTACATCCAGAAACACACTCTGCTTATCGAATTCGTGAATGAGGTGATCGTAGATGCTGTCGGCGACATATTGACTGTCCGCCCGCCGGTAGGAAATGAATATTTTTGGCATATGCTACCTGTTGGCAGAAGATCAACTATGCTTAATTGTGGCAGCAGGGGATGTTACGCGCCATTTGATTTGAGTATCAAAAATGTTAGATTTCCCCGTGAATACAAACGGAAAACGTAAATTTTTTGATACCGAACGGATTGATCTCAAGGTTAGCACATGGAATAGCATTTTTCGGACATCAGCGCGGAAGGGAAAGGGCGAGGCGCGCCTCGCCCTTACACGTTATGCAGATTGCGCGATTTGTCCATGCTGGACGTATTCTTCGTAGCCGCCCAGATATTTCACCAGATGACCATTTTCCAGCGCCCAGATTTCACCGCCGAAGTGCTGCATGAAGCGGCGGTCATGCGATGCCGCGATGACCGGGCCGGGAAATTCATGCAGCGCATCTTCCAGCCCTTCCAGCACGTCGAAGCTGACATCATTGGTGGGTTCGTCCAGCAGGAGCAGGTTGGCGGAACCCGCGATCAGCCGCGCGATTTGCAACTTGCGGCCCTGACCGCTGCTCAATCCGCTGACGGGCTTTTCGAAATCCTCATAGCGAAACAGGCCGGATTTGATGAGGAAGGTTTTCAACTGCTGTTCATGCATAGTGGTGAGTATCCCTTCCTTGAACGCGCCGAACAAGTCCTGTGACGGATCAAGGAAGCCTTTTTCCTGATCGAGATAACCGATGCGCACAGCGGGATTGATATAGACATTGCCGCTGTCCGGCTTATCCATCCCCGCCAGAATTTTGATAAGCGTTGATTTGCCCGCGCCATTTGGTCCTGCCAGCACAATGCGGCTGTTCGCGCCGATAGTGAAATGCTGGTGATCGAGGATGCAGCGCGTCCCATAAGCTTTGGTCACGCCGGAAACCGTGATGGGCATTCGTCCATGCAGTTCCGCCGGGTCGAAGCGTGGGTCAAAGCGCAGCGGCAGAGGTGGCTGGGGGATGGGATTCGCCAGAACGCGCTTGAGCTTTTCTTCCGCCAGACGGACACGCTTGGAAACGGTGCTATCGTGATTGGCTTTCTTGGCATTACGAACGAACTTATCGCCGTCAGTATGCGCCCGATAATTGGAGTTATTCCGCGC
>JBGAGR010000197.1:0-15141 GCA_044226645.1 Aggregatilineales bacterium | reverse complement strand
ATGGATTATTGCCAGCGGCGGCAAATACTTCCCTGCTTTTTGCTGCTGCCACCCCCTACCCTCGGCGGCAACAAAGAGCCTTTGCAGCAAACACAGCGGCGGCAAAATTACTCGCCGCCGCTGCGAAACCATTTTCTAACTGAGGACTGGTCGCTGGTTACCGGAAACTTTCTACGACTTATTGAACACCATCGAATGCACCAGGCCCGCGATGATACCGCCCGCGAAAATGCCCACGAGATACGGGAGGAGATAACTCAAATCGCCTGCGACCAGTGCTGGGCCAAGCGTTCGCGCCGGGTTCAAAGATGCGCCTGTATAAGTTCCGCCTGCCAAAATCGAACCCGCCAGGGTAAACCCAATCGCGATGCCAGCCACATTCCCGGCTTTCCCATACACCGCCGCCTGATAAACAGTGCTGACGAGGAAAAAAGTTAACACCGCTTCGAACAAGGCCGCGCTCCAGGGAGAACCCGCAGTCAGGCTGCCAACCGTTTGTCCGCCCTTCGCCGCGCCGGGAACAATGATATTCAGGACAACCGCCGCGATAATCGCGCCTGCGAACTGCGCCACCCAATAGTAAATCGCTTTCATCAGGTCGATTTTCCCGCCCACCAGCAAACCTGCTGTCACTGCCGGATTGACGTGTGCTCCGGAAATATGACCGTACATATAAATAATCGCCACCAAAATCAGGCCGTGTGCCAGCGCCGCTACCACGACACCCTGATTCGACGCTACCGCGAATCCCCCAACAAATACCAGTATGAATGTGCCGACCAATTCGGCTAAACTTGAACGCAGAAGTGCGTTGTTCATAATCTGAAATACTCCAAGTGCTATAGAAAAACGTGTCTGAGATTATACCCGTTTGAGGAACTCCATCACGAACCGCAATTCATTAATGGAATAGCAATGACTTATTACACAAAGTTAATGTTCTTAGGGCATTCAGTCTTTACACCCGCCGCTCTGTCTGGTATAAAAGAATCCAACCTGCCGTGCGCGTGATGGCGCAATGCGTTTTGAGCCAACACCCATCTGATGGGCATTCCTATAAGGGAGTCAGGTGATAGGCTTCGGCCAAGACCAAGCTCACTTTTAGATGACCCGACCTGCGAAAGCAGGTTCAAAACATCGCGACACACGACATGGCGGGGTTCTTTGAAAATAAACAGCACACGCTTTTTGAGCATGTGCTGTTTTGTTTACTGAGCTAACTTCAGGCGCGATGTAATCTACTGAGAATAATTCGCTCCAAACACCTGAACCATCAAATCACCCAGATGCGCGCGATCTGGAACCAGCACGGACTCACCACGCGGGGTCGAATAACCAGCAGTGTAATGCTCATCAATCACACCCGTATGGATATTCGCGCTGGGCACATCCTTCAGATACCAAATCAGTTGCAGAATCTGGTCAAAAGTCAGACCAGTACTCACGCCATCACTGATTGCGCTCCAAATTGTTGGAGCCTGAACAACCAACTGTGGCAGCATATTCAAATTCAACACCCGGTCACGCACTGCGTAAAGTACCTGCTGTTGACGTTCCGCGCGCTGGAAATCATTATCACCATGTCGAGTACGCGCATATTTCAAAGCGGTTGCGCCATCAAAGTGATGCTCGCCCGCCTTAACATAAAACGGATCGTAACCATAGTACATATTGGGGTACTGTGGGTCACTAATATTGTAGGGTACATTTACATCCACACCCCCGATAGCATCAATAATACTGATAAACGTATTGAAATCCACCGCGACATAATCATGAACACGGATACCAAGATTGTTCTGAACCGTCTGCTTCATTAATTCCGGTCCATAACCGGGCTGCTGAAGTTCACCCAAAACCATTGGGGAATTGACACGCTGGAGTTCACTGTAACCCGGCACTTCTACGTACAAATCGCGCGGGATACTCAGGATACCGAGGCTCTGCGTCACAGGATCAAGACTGACAAGCATCATCGTATCGGTACGGTAGGCCAACCCCGTTTCCCCTGGACGGCGGTCAAGGCCAACAATCAGCACTGTAAAGCGCGTTGTACCATCCCATGGAGCCAGGGTGATACTTCGTCCATCATCCAGCGTAAACTGCTGCCCATTCGCAGCAATCTGATCTGTTCCGCCAGCGCCACTGTCAACCGGAGTTGGCAAAACAACTGCCGCCGTTGGAACAACCTGTTCATCGGCCTGTGCTGCCCTCAGCACAACAAAAACACTCATGCTGATAACCACCACAACACTGAGCATCGTTAGCGCAATCACGACCCATGCCCATTCTCCACCTCGGTTGCGCGAATTGACTCTCCTGCGGCGCACCCGTTCCCGTGCAGCTGATTCATGCTGCGAAACAGGCGGCGGGGGCGGACGCAGAGTGCTTGTATAATGCGGAGGCGGAATGGTAACAGGGGCATTATTCCGGACAGTAGGCGCATCCGGACGATGACTATCATCGCGCTTTACAAAAGGCGGTGTCTGATTAACCTGAGTTTGTTGGTCATCAGCGAAATCAACGACTGGGCGATTATTTGGGAGGGTATCGTGATCTTCGTGCATACTGTCTCTATTGTGTTCTGTTTTAGGTTTGTTAAATCACACATTCCATATTGGACAGTATAGGCTTGCTCCCAAAATGCGTCAATGCTTCCTGAACTACGATTTCCCCACGCACAAATTACGCCCATTGATATACTTCAGGGGAAACGGTGCAGAAAAGTTGACAGCAGAGCATAGACCGTTTATTCTACATTCAGGCTTATCAATAGTGATTATGTTCAGGTGTTGTTATGTCGGATATACGCCAGCTTCCTTTATTCGCCAATCAACCTGCTTCGCCGCAGGATTTAACCCAGCTTACCGAACTGCGCTATACCCTGGCGCTGTTTCAACGCTATCTACTGAACGAGGGCAAAACCCAGCATACAGTCAACGCTTTCACCTCAGATATGCAGCTACTGGCGGCTCACACTGGAGATGATACCCCTATTGGGCGATATACCACCAGCAAACTCAATGACTTTCTCGACTGGCTGGAACATGGGCGCGGTGTGCCATGCAGCCGAAAATCCTACGCGCGGCGGGTTACAACCCTCAAGGTTTATTTCAAATGGCTGCACAGTATCGGAGCCATTGAATACGACCCTGCCAAACCAATCCTTCAGCGCTCTGGCCCTGCCCCGCTCTCAGAAGCCCTTACACCAGAGGAAATCCGCGCCGCGCTCACTGCCGCGATGAGCATGAAAAAGGGTGAAGACCGCGACACTCGCCCGGAAATGCTCCTCCGCTTAATTCTGCTGACGGGCATCAAGAAAAGTGAAGCAGTCGCACTTAAGCCCAGTGACATTGACCGCAGCGACCCACAGCACCCTATCATGCTGATTAAGCACAAAGCACGTAACGTCTATAAAGAGCGCCGCATCGAAATTGATCCGGATTGGGTTCAATTACTGGATGAATATCGCGCGCAATATGCGCCGAAGGAAACGATTTTTAATTGTACTGCCCGTAATCTCGAATACATCCTGAGTGACATTGGCACTTTAGCCGGAATCCCCTTTAAACTCTCGTTCGAAATTCTGCGCTGGACATCAGCGGTAGAAGATACCCGCGCCGAACACGACGAAGAATTTATCCGCGAAAAGCTCGGCCTCAGTCCGATAAGCTGGCAGGAAACCCGCGCCAAAATCAAACGCCTGATCGAACAGCAGCAGGTCAAAAGATAACTATTTGTTTCTGCAAGCGAACGTGCTATCCTTTGCGACACTCATGTGAAGATCAGAACAATCCGATTGACATGAAAATAAATGATCTGTTATGATCTTTTGTGAACCCTTGCAAGAAACCAGGCTTTTGGTCAGGAGCAGCTTAAATCATGTTGAAGACGCATAACTGCGGGGAACTGCGCAGCGAACACGCAGGTCAGCAAGTTACCATTGCCGGGTGGGTCAACCGCCGCCGCGATCAGGGTGGTCTGATCTTTATTGATCTGCGCGACAGATGGGGGCTAACCCAGGTCGTGGTCGATCAAGCCCGGATGCCAGACGCGCATAAGGTTGCCAGTAATTCGCGCGGTGAATTTGTATTGCAGGTTGAGGGTACGGTTCGCATCCGTCCAGAAGGAACCGATAATCCCGATTTGGAAACCGGAAAAATTGAAATTATCGCGGATCAGATTAACCTGCTGAATCCGGCTAAAACACCGCCCTTTTACATCAATCAGGAAGAAAAGGTTGATGAAGTGCGGCGCATGGAATATCGCTATCTTGACCTGCGCCGCCCTCGGATGCAGCATAATATCGTCCTGCGGCATCGCATTATGAAATTCATTCGCGACTATCTTGATGAACAGCGGTTTGTCGAAATCGAGACTCCGATCCTGTTCAAAACCACTCCGGAAGGAGCGCGTGAATTTCTCGTGCCCAGCCGTTATCATCCCGGCAATTTTTATGCGCTGGCGCAAAGCCCACAGCAGTTCAAGCAGTTGTTGATGGTCGCTGGTTACGAGCGCTATTTCCAGATCGCGCGCTGCTTCCGTGATGAAGACCTGCGCGGCGAACGTCAGCCGGAATTTACTCAGCTTGACCTTGAAATGAGCTTTGTTGAGCGCGAAGATGTCATGAACCTAATTGAAGGGCTGATGACCGCGTTAGTCGAAACCGTTTCTGACAAAACGCTGTTATTCAAACCCTTCAAGCGCATCACGTTTACTGAGGCGATGGAAAAATACGGCTCGGACAAACCAGACCTGCGTTATGGTCTGGAAGCTATCGACATTAGCGAAATCGCTGGCAAAAGCGGTTTCGGCGTATTTGTCGAAAACGTCGCTGCGGGCAAGCCTGTTAAGGTGATTCGAGTTCCCGGTGGGGCGAAAGTCAGCGGCACATTATTGCGCAAACAAACAACCGAGTTGGAAACGCTGGTGCGTTCAGTCGGCGCAAAAGGTCTTGGATGGGTTTCACTGCCGGAAAACGAAAATGAAGAAGTCAAAGGGCCGACGGGCAAATTCTTCACGGTTGATCAGAAACTTGAACTTTTCGATCTGGTGAGCGCTAAACCGGGCGATCTGCTGCTCTTTATATCCGACACGCGCAAAGTGGTGTATGCGGCAGTGGATATTCTGCGCCGGACATTGGCCGAGCAAATGAACCTGCTCGATCCCAATATCCTGGCGTTTACCTGGGTCTATGACTTCCCGCTGGTGGAATGGAATGAGGATGAAGAGCGTTGGGATCCATCGCACCATCTCTTCACCGCGCCCATGTGGGAAGACGTACAATTCATCGACACTGATCCCAGCAAAGTGCGCGGACAGCAGTACGATCTGGCCTGCAATGGCTACGAAGTCGCTGGCGGCAGCATCCGTATCCACAAGACCGAATTGCAGGAGCGCATTTTAAAGCTGATCGGTCAGGATTTGGAACATGCCCGTAAATTATTCGGACATCTACTGGAAGCCTTCCAGTACGGTGTTCCGCCACATGGCGGTATCGCCTGGGGACTGGATCGCTTATGTATGCTGTTCGCCGGGGAACCCAATATCCGTGAAGTAATTGCGTTCCCCAAAACCCAGACCGGGGCGGATTTGATGGTCGGCGCACCGTCAGCCGCAACCCAACCGCAGCTTGATGAAGTCCATATCGCGGTGGTCTTGCCGCCGGACGAGCCAACAGAAGCATAGAGACAAAAAAAGAGGCGAAGTTGCTATGACTTCGCCTCTTTTCATTTAGGCAGTCGTGTTCAGAAAACCACCCGCAAGCTGTCGATCAACCCATCGTGAGATAAACGGATAGCGATAATCGCGTCGATTGTAGGTTTCAACCGCCGCAATTGTACCGAACAGCAGCGCCACCAGCGGTGCCAGGAAAATCGCGATTCCCAAAACGACTCCCAGAATGAGCCACAGCGGCGCAATAATGACCCCCGCCAGCACGAAAATCGCCAGCAGCGCTACCACCAGCCCAATCACCCAGATCACTCCGCCGAGAATCGCAAACGCCAATACCCCAACAGTAGCCACCAACTGGAGCACGAAGGCTTGCAGCGCATGAAATACCACGTAATCGGACTTCTTGCGGTAAAGGAAGTAAATCACCAGCGGGATAAAAATGCTCAATGGCACGACAAATCCGGCTGTGAAAATCCCACCCAGAATGGTAATCCAGATTGAACCATGTGCGATGGCCGCCCACAAACGCTCCTCTTCGGTGATATTCATGGTACTATAGCTGCGTGGCATAGCTTTCACCTTACGCGGTTCCTGATAACGCATCTCATATTCGCGCACAACATCCGATTCTTGCTCAGGGACGGCAGCGCCGGATAACCGCGAAAGGCGCTCGCCCTCTTCAGCGGGGCGAAGGGGATCTTCACTCATGGGTAGACCTTCTTGTCACATCGTAAACGACGATAGTATGCATTTAACTGTACCATTATATACGCACTAAATGCTCACAGGTTGCGGCCTGTTTTGTGGTATACTCCCACCTCATGTTAAGTAACCATTTTACCCTGACGAAACGTTATCTTGGGATTCTCTTCCTAATGGGTGGCCTGTTGACTTTTGCCGCTATCCTCGGCGTAGACATTATGGATGTCGGGCGTGAGGGCGGCATCGGGCCAGCCCAACAGCTTGCCCTCGCTGCCAGTGTATTCCTTGCATTGATCGGTCTTAGCCTGATTCCACTGGGCAGCACACCCGCATAATGGACTTTTCGACACCATCCCAAAACCCACTACTCCTGCGCCTCAATCGCGGCCTCATGGCTGCGGCGTTGATTATCCTGCTTTTTTCGCTGCTGGTCTATGTGGTCTATGCCATCAATTTGATAAACTTCCCCTTCGACTACGATCAGGGAGAGGGATTCGAACTGGTAGACACCATTCTGTTTAGTCAGGGAAAATGGCCATATCAGAATACAGAATCTTTTCCCTTTTATTCCAGTAATTATCCACCGCTCTTTCACGTCATTGCCGCGCCCTTTGTATGGGTGTTCGGTTCTGCCTACTGGTACGGACGACTGCTCGGATTTCTGGGAACATTTGTCACGGCCTCCGCTATTGGTTATGCGGTCTATCGTGAGGGGCAAAATCGCTGGCTCGCAATCCTTTCTGGACTGGCTTTTCTGGCATCCAACACGGTTTATCACATCGGTCCCTTATTCCGCCAGCACGCCACAATGGTTATGTTCGAGACTCTGGCAGTCGTCATCCTCGCGCACGCCAACGAAATCACCGATACCCGCAAACGCCGCTCGCGATTGGCGCTCGGTTTCGGCCTCATCATAGCCGCCGGATATACCAAGCAGCTTGCAGCAATCAGTGCTTTAGCCGTCGGAATATTCCTGTTCATTCGTCAGCCGCGTCGGGCGGTAATTTGGGGCATCATGGCTGGCGTGGTCGGCGCGGTGATTTTCATCTGGATGAATGTGGCAACCAATGGCGAATGGTGGCAGCAGGCTATCGTAGCCAACGTGAATGAACTCAAAATTCTGCAAACCATCGCGCTGTTCAAGCAGTGGTTTGGATTACACGGCTTTTTGATCGTTCCGGCGGTTCTGCTGGTTATCTATGAGTTATATTTTGACCGTCTTTCCATCTATGCCATATGGTTCGTGGCGGCGGCAGGCATCAATGGCATAGCTTCCGGCACATGGGGCGGCGGTGACAGCTATTTCACCACATCCATTGCGGCACTGTGCATCCTGAGTGGGATTTTTACCTCTCGCACCTTGAATCGAAGCTGGAAATTCCCGGACAATTATTTGAGCCGGCTTGTCATCAACCCTTTCCGGCGGTATGCGCCAACTCTAGCGACAGCCAGCCTGATTGTTATTCCCCTGCTCTATCTGGGCTACGGACGCGCGACGCTCCACATGCCAACGGATGGTACAGTATTCAGCCAGATTGCGCAGATTTTCGATATACATCCCAACGCGCTCAACGGTTTTTACGATGCCGCCCGGACTCAAGACGGACAATACGCGGCAGGCTATGCCAATATCGGTCATCTCACGACACAGACGGACATTGATAATGGCTGGCGTATCGTGGATATGATTCGTGCCAGTGACCAACCCGCAATCACCGAAGATGCGGCTTTCAATCTTCTGGCAGGGCGCGAGGTCATTACCAATCCAACCCAACTGCTCAACCTCGACAAAAAAGGACTATTCAAGGGCGACCAGATTATCGACATGATCGACAACAAAGCCTTCAGTCTGATCGTTCTCCGCGCTCAGTTCTACCCGCCGACCATATTGGATGCTATCGGTCAGACTTATCATCCGGCGGAAAATATTGAAATGAATGGCTTCAACTACATCATCATGCGCCCCAAATAAAAACCGCCCAATCACAATGGACGGGCGGTTTGAAAATCATCGATCTCAGCGATCAGGGGGTGGGAGTCGGTGGGATTGGGGTCGGAGGCCATTCCCGTTGGGCATATCGGGTTGCCGTTTGGCAAATGCGATTATCTGCCGTAACCCCGACAACATACCAGTAGAAGTTGGAACCTTCACCCAAAGCACGTCGGCTCGTGTCCCCAATCAAGAATGTGTTCGGAGCAAGTGTTTCATAGGAACCAACGTTCGCGCCCTGTTCGTTCAGGATGCGCACCTGATAGCGTGCAATCTGGGTATTGCTGGGCGGATCCCAATAGAAGGTCGCTGACTCGTTGTTAAATGCGTCGGGCGAAGTCCCCCTGAATCCAGCACATAACTGATCCTGTGCAGATGGTGTGCCTGATGCGATCACCGGCACCGACGTAAACAACGAGGTTGGTGAAGGTGTCACGGAAATTACGATGAAGTTCCCGGTAGTGGTTGTAGTTGTCCCGGAACACGGAATATACAGCTTTTGCCCGACATAAATCAGATTGATGTTGGTAATGCCATTAGCAGCGGCAATGCTTGCCATGCTCACGCCGTAACGCAGTGAGATGCGGAACAGGTTTTGCCCGGTATTGACAACATGATACACATCGCATTCCGCGCTTACATGAGTTGTTGTGGAAAACAACATCGCGCCGGTGAGTGCGAAAACTGCGAGAGCAATCTGAATCGCCCTACGAATTCGCATGATTATTCTCTCCTCAAAAGTACACTTCTGGTACGGTTGTGTTATATAGAAATGATATAGCGAATTGGCAGGCGCTATCGTTAGATAAATCTAACGCAGACGAGCCTTCAGTATGCAAATATTAACGTTGAGGCAAAATCAGTTAGCAATTTCTAACCGGAGCGGTGGGGATCAATCGGTAAAACCACCCCGGTCATGATTATTCGTGGATACCAAAGGGGTTGTGACGAGTCAGCTTCTTAATCGACTTGCCACCGTTATTCACCAAACCAATCGGGCGGCGCTCACGCAGGAAGTCATTCCCCGCGCGAATTTGGCGCAGCAGGCTATCGATGGATTGCTGAAGGAAGTCCAAAGTGACCTCAGTGCGGTGTTCGTGGGCCGCCAGCATTCGGGCATGGAGCGCTGCTTCACGTACAAAAGCACCAGGTTGGTCAATCAACTGCGAAACGACGGTTATATGGTCTTCGCGCCACTGATCCGCCATATAATGACGCAGCATTTGCTCCGCATGGTCAGTATCGCGAATGGTGGGGATAACGAAAATCCGGTCAAGCCGTCCGGGGCGTTTGGCAATACGTTCGTCAATCACTTCAGGATAATTAGTGGTCGCCAGCATCAGAGCGCCTTCCTGATTGTTGGGAGACTCAACCCCATCCAGCACGTTCAGCACCCGCGCTTTATCATCGCCCTGTAAATAGGCATCTATTTCTTCCACAATCAACAGCACTGGATAACGAGCGGCTGTTACGGCCTGCAATGCTCGCTGGATTTTCTCGAAGGACGCACCATCACGATCTGAGCCGGAGACATATACCACAATACGCCCCTGCTTAATCGCCAGTTTTGCCATCGCGGCACACAGCATCGTCTTGCCTGTACCGGGTACACCCGCTAACAGGAGTTTACGGAAAGGGGCGAGTTTAAGCTCTCGGTAAATATGTACGCCCTTGGTGAAAAAGGCTTCCATATCTTCGATCAGATCATTCTTCAATTCTTCCGGCAGAATGACATCATCCCAATCAACAGTTGGGTCAAAAAAAGCATCGGTTCCACCGATAATATAGACATCACGGCGGCGGCGGATACGAGGGCGTACCGCGCGGGCACAGACAAATTCAAAAGCAGCCCATGTTTCCAGCTTTTCGCTTGGAACAATGGCGACAGCGGTCAAGTCCTGCACATCTTCATCGAAATAGGAACTGGCGTAGACCACCTCAAAAGGCTCTTCGCCTTCCACCGAGAATTTAAAAACATAGGCTCCAGCGGTTGCGGTCAGCACCATTTTTTTGCCGCGTGTACCATAATCGCTAATCGGCACAACTACAGGGCAGTCGAGCGACTGTAAACCATCATAGCGTGCTTTACCTTTCAGCTTTCGCCCTGCGCGAACCTGATTTTGGGCGATCATATTACTGCATTCAGCCGATGCCCAAATAGTTACGGATTGACGACCCGGACAGCGTTCTTGCCATACCTCTTGTGCCCACTGAACCAGGCGTTCATACTGCATTTTCTTACTCAATCCTCGCCCCACATCCAGGCTACTTATACACCCTATAAAATTCAATAAACCCTGGGATCAATTGAGGAACCATATCACAGATTTTAGCGTAAGTGCATTATAAATTCCTTTTTCCAAATGCGGTAGGGTACTTGCCGAAACCCCATTTTGTGGCGACAATCAGCCTATTCACTACTGTATTTCAGGAAATTCTGATGACAACTATTTATGTCACCCACCCTCGTTATGTTGAACATCATCTACCCGGACACCCGGAACACGCCGGACGTATCCGGTCAGTCTGGGCGCAGATGGATGCCGCTGGTTTGAGCGGACGTATGAATAAAATTGAAGCACCGCTAGTTGATGAAGATTTAATTCTGGCTGTCCATTCACGCGAACATGTCGAACTGCTGAAATGGGTCGATGAAACGGGTAAACAGAATGTTCATCTGGACGCTGATACCTACGCTGGCCCGACTGCTTATGCCATCGCGAGACTATCTGCGGGTGGCGTTGTCAAGGCGGTTGATGAAGTGATGAGCGGACGTGCCGACAATGCTCTGGCAGCGGTTCGTCCACCGGGACATCACGCCATGCCCAACCACGCGATGGGCTTTTGCTTACTGGGCAATGTTCCGATTGCCACCCGTTATGCCCAAAAAGCCTATGGCATCGAACGTGTGATGATTGTCGATTATGACGTGCATCACGGCAATGGTACTGAAGCTATGTTTTACGACGACAACAGCGTCCTGTTCATCTCCACCCATCAATACCCGTTTTACCCCGGAACAGGCAGTTTTGGTGACAAAGGTACGGGAAAAGGCACTGGTTTTACTATCAACATCCCCTTGAGTGCTGGTTATGGCGACAGTGGCTATTCCCGAATTTACGAACAGATTATCTGGCCTGCGGCACGACGTTTTCAGCCTCAGTTGATTCTGGTTTCAGCCGGATTCGATGCGCACTGGCTCGACCCGATTGCCGGAATGCGGCTGAGCCTCGCCGGGTATGCCCATATTAGCCGGGAACTGATTAAGATGGCACACCAGTTTTGTGGGGGTAAGATCGTTTTTGTGATGGAGGGCGGCTATAACCTGGATGCTTTGAGCTACGGCATGGTGAATATTGCTCATGCTTTGCTGGGTGATGATACGGTTGTTGACCCGCTGGGAAATCCGGCTGATGGGCGAAATGAGCCGAATGCAGCGGCGCTGGTGGAAAAAATACGTGAAATTCATGGATTGAAATAAATAGTCTAAAGTAAAACGTATAAAGTCATAAAGAAATCCCATTCGCCGGATTCAGCGGCGGCGAGTAAGGGAAACTGCTGCCGAGTGCCGATTTCGCCGCAGCGACAACAGGCGAAACTGGCGCTATATGCAGCGGATACAGGGGAGACAAGCGCCGCCGCAGCGGAGGGGGTGCCGCTGCAATATCCTTCCCGTGATAGTGCGGCGAAGATTGCAAACATTGCACTATAAGGCTACCCATTACGGAAACCTGGAACAGACTTACATGCTGTAGACATAGAATTACCTCCCCATCTCACTAAAGGGAACCTTAATTTTAGCACACAATTTCTACGCAGGGGTTACGAATATGGGTAGAAGTGGGTTAGAAAACGGCTTGACTATTCAGGCTTGTGGAGCAGAATCACCATTGGATACGTTTGAGCCGTTACCATTGGCTTTCGAGGGTCGTTTGCTGACGCGGCGGACAACAACCAGAATCACCCAGATGATGAGGGTTGCGCCGATGGCGAGAAACCATGCCCCTACCCCGACTGCCATGCCAACAGCCGCCGTCGCCCATATGCTGGCGGCGGTGGTCAGGTGATGGGGGAAGCCTTCACGCTGGATGATTGTCCCCGCGCCGAGAAAACCGATGCCCGTCACAATTTGAGCCGCGACACGCGCTGGATCAGATGGGACAAAGGCAGACACCGACAGAATAGTAAATAAACATGCGCCCAGGCCGACCAGCATATGGGTACGCAGTCCGGCAGGCTGGTTACGGCCTTCGCGATCAATGCCAATAATCATGCTGAGGAAGGCAGCGAGTGCAAGTTGTAGAATAGTGATCGCCTGCAATTCGAGCGACATAATTTTCCTAAGCCATTAGCTTTGAGCACTTAGCGATTAGCAAAGGCAGAAAGCAGGTTTTCCAAGACACTTAATCTCGACAGAAAATAAAAATCAGGATGTAGATTACCACACCCTGATCTTTGTTAAAATTGTGTTAAGCGCACAAATCGCTTATTTGGCCTTGTCGATGCCTTCGCGCAGGGTTTTGAGCTGATCCGTATGAGCACGCAGGGCAGTTTCCTGAGCGGCATAACGCTGCGCCAGCACTTCCAGACGGCTGAAAATGGGGGTCAAGACCTGCTGACCGTACTGGCTCAAGCGATTACGTTCTTTTTTCGTCAAATCGTCCAGAGCGCTGTGATAGACCTTTTGCAGCGAATCGACACGACCATGAAAATCACTCTTGGTGTCATTGGCGACACGGCGATAATAGCGATAGGCGAAAATACCGCCAACAGCCGTCACCGCGACAGCAAGGGGCGGAACGAGCGGGGCTAATGGCCCGGCCAACAAAAAGCCTTTGGTCGCCAATTCCAGTACAACCAAAATCAGACCGCCGACAGTAGCAACCGCACTGGTGGTGAAACCTGCACCGTTGGTCTCGAACATGGTCTGCATTTCTGAGACGATTTTCCCGGTGGAATACGTTTTCAATTCCACTTCAGCGATACGAATAGCGTCCTGCAAGGCTTCGCGCTGTTCGGCATAAACACCTGCATCGAGTCCGGTGATTTCCTGTTCCATCAATTCGCGCAGTTGGTTGAGGCGGTCAATCACGCCGCGCCAATAGAGGCGGCTGTTGTCGATGACCGCGTTGATGTAACCATTGGTCGCTTCACCAATATCCCGCAGCGCCCGTCCGATCACGACTTCCTGAAATTCGGCTTGCAGGACTTCGCGCTTGGGTGTGCGTCCGACTTTGCGAATGGAGAGATTGTTATCAATGAAGCTCATGCCGCGCTGGCGCATTCCCTCGAACACCTTGTCGATTTCGGCGCGTGCGCCTTTCAACTGCGCATCCAGACCAAGCGATTGCTGTTCGAGTTCGCGCTGGACATCGCGGACGCGGTTGGTATCAGCACTGATTAAGTCCGCTTTGCCATGAACGACATCCAGCGATTCCTTGACCAGACGATCCGCCATATCCAACTGCGCCAGTAATTTCTGCTTGGTGGGCGGCGCTTCGCTGAAAACACCCTTCAGATGTGCTCTGACTGCTTCGACTCCACCGGGATCGCCGATGACCTGACCACCCTCTTTGATGGCTGCCAGCGCTTCTTTGGCAGATACCATGAACAGCAGCGGACGGATGTCCAGCAATTCTTCCACCTGACGCTCGATGAAGCGGCGGACTTCAGTCTGTTCTTTGGGCTGAAGCAGGTCAATCTGGTTGACGACCAGAATGATTTTCTTGCCGTAATTTTTCGCCAGTTCCAGATACAAGCGCTCGGTTTCGGCAAAGGCGCGTTTGGCGGATACCACGAAAATGACCATATCACTGCGATGCAAAAATGATTTGGCGATTTTTTCGTGCTTCGCGAAAATCGAGCCTGTGCCGGGGGTATCGACCAATGCCACACCGGGCGCACCCGTATTGGGATGAGACCATTCACGGATACCATCGTCGCGCATGATGGGTTTGCGATTGATCTCCTCGCCGTAGCGGATGAGTTCAATCGCCTCGGTAGTGGGTGTGATGCCCATCGGCAGCAAGGTATCACCGAGCAAGGCATTGACGAAAGAGGATTTACCGGCGTTGAATTCGCCGATGATGACGACCAGATAAAACATATCGCGCAAATCGTGCGCTACGTCGATTAGCCGCTGGCGATCTTCTCCGGCATGGTCGCCCATCGTCGCCAACGTAGTTCCAATATCGGTCAGCAGACGAATCTCGGATTCGCGCAGTGCTGCCAGAATACCATCTAATGTGCTCAAGGATTAAACCTCGTATTGTTACACAAAGGGCAGAATAATATTTACCATAAATAAACAGGGCATCCGGGTAGGGACACGATATATCGTGTCCCTACAAAATGAGACCTCTATATTCACGCAAATATCATTATCATGACCCTATAATAAGCGTTTCTTGCCGAGAGTCGCTAATGCCGCCTCAATGCTGGTCATTTCCTGCTGGGCGGCCTGCAATTTGCTCAACTGGTCGGTCTGAATCTGAGTCTGTGCTTCGATCAGGCGTGTGAGCGGCAAAATCGCATCACGGCGCTGCTGCATCCCGTACTCGATTTGTTTATCCGCAGCCTGGGTGAGTGCTTCGATATAACGGGTTTGCAGCTTCAACATCCGGTTGGTAAAAGCCGATTCGAGCAAGCGTCCCCGCAGCGGCATGAAGAGCAGCGCTAAAACCCCTACGCCGACCAGAATAATGATACCGATAATGCCTGATCCCTGCTGGTTGGGCGCGAGGACATTGTTTCCACCGCTCAACCAGGCAATG
>JBGAGR010000196.1:0-15177 GCA_044226645.1 Aggregatilineales bacterium | reverse complement strand
AAAGCCAGAGGCATTCGCATCGTGCCGGACTGCGGTATGGGGCCGGGACTGAATAATACACTCGGTTTATATACTGTCGAGAAACTTCAGGCGCAGGGCATTACACCCCGCGAAGTGCGTATCTGGGATGGGGGTCTGCCCCAACAACCGCCCGAACCCTGGGGGTATCAATGTTCGTTCCACATCAATGGTCTGACCAATGAATATGATGGGAAAGCGGTTGTGCTGCGCGGCGGCAAAGTCACACTGGTGGATACCCTGACCGAGTTCGAGGAAATCGAGTTCGAGGGTATAGGCAAACTGGAAGCCTTCGTCACGTCCGGTGGGTCATCGACTGTTCCTTACACATTTGAGGGGCAGTTACAGGTTTATGAAAATAAGACGTGCCGTTATCCCGGTCACTATGCTCAATTCAAAGCCTTCAAGGATTTGGGATTGTTCAGCGAAGAACCTATTGAAATTGCACCCGGCACAGCACCTATCAGCCCACGCGCGTTCTATCACAAGCTGCTCGCGCCACAGTTAGAAGTCGAGCGCGTGATTGATATTTGTGTGATGCGTGCCACAGGTACAGGGGAAAAAAGTGGACAAAGCCGATCCATGACGGTAGAGCTGGTAGATCGTTATGACCCGGAAACGGGCTTTACAGCAATGGAACGGCTGACTGGCTGGCACGCCGCCATCATGACCGAATTCATCGCGCGGGGCGAAGTCCCTCCGGGGGCGTGGTCAATGGAGAAAGCCATCAGCGCGACCCGCTTCATGGAAGCTGTACGACATCGTGGTTTCCAGATACACGAACAGATGAAGTAGCATAGCGGCAAGCAAGAAAAAACCGCATGAACTGTACCAATCCATGCGGCATATTTCACTTGAGAGTCAACATGCGAGTTATTAGCCTTCTTGCAGGTGGGCTTCGAGGAACCAGAGGTGTTTGTCAACAGCACGGGAGACTTCGGTAAACAGGTCGGATGTATCCTGATCTTCAGCTTCCGCAGCAGTGGCAATGGCAGCGCGGGTTGAGGCTCCGTATTTTAGCCTTCTTGCAGGTGGGCTTCGAGGAACCAGAGGTGTTTGTCAACAGCACGGGAGACTTCGGTAAACAGGTCGGATGTATCCTGATCTTCAGCTTCCGCAGCAGTGGCAATGGCAGCGCGGGTTGAGGCTCCGTATTGAGCATAACGCTCCGCCAGCACTTCCACAACCTGCTTACCATCCACAATTTCTGTCGGAAACTCGGACAGGGTTGAATTAGCCGCTGCCATCCGGGCTGTACCCCTGGCATAACCGCCTAAAGCAGTGGCGCGTTCGGCAATCATATCGACATGACCGAGAATATCCTCCGCCAGGTCATCGAACAGTTCATGAAGCTGGATAAAGTTCATGCCTTTGACATTCCAGTGAGCCTGTTTGGTCTGGCTGTAGAGGTCGAAGGTATCAGCAAGCTGCTGGTTGAGCAGCGCGATCATGGTATCGCGCACTTTTTTGGGGATGTCGTTGCGGGTCGTGAACGTCTTTTTCGCCATAGTGAGTTTCTCCTTACGATAATTCCAGGCACACTATCTCGGCACTTCGCAGTTATCAGGCATGGTTAATCCAATCCACGAAGGGAAGATACATGTTTATGTTAGCGTAAGTGTGTTAGAAACCAGTTATAAAGTTGCTCATCCCGATAGGTTGTATCTGAGCTTTGCCCATGTGTGAGGCCATCATAGACGGTAAAACGCACATCAGCGCCACAAGCTTTCAGAGCATCGACCAGGGTTTGGGAGTTTTCGAAGGGAACAAATTCATCAGCAGTGCCGTGAAATACCCAGACGGGCATATCCCTGAGAACACATAAGCGACTCAGGAAATCGTCAACATCGGGTATTTTCCCGGCAACAGGTGAAATGGCTGTAAAACGGTCTGGATGTTCAACAGCCATATGCCAAACTCCCTCACCGCCCATACTGAAGCCAGCCAGATAAACCCGCCGCGCATCGACGTTGTGTTGAGCGAGGATTTCATCAAGAAGACTCATCACTGAGGCAGAAGTATCTATCCAGCGTGTGTCCACAGGACAGAGAGGCGACAACACAATGAAGGGAAAATCAGGGCGGCTTTCCAGTTCGCGAGGCAGGCAGTATTTCTTGATTTTGTGAGGATCAGCGCCACGTTCGCCACTGCCATGCAGAAATAGTATGAGCGGCCATTGATAAGCCGCATCAGGACGATAGCTTTCAGGCAGGTGTAACAGGTATTGCAGATGGGATGATGTGTAGGCTTGCTGCATTTTCTCGATTAGCTCAATTTGACAGGTTGACCGCTTTGCCCTGATTGATAGGCCGCTATGACGATTTCGACAGCACGCAAGCCATCTTCACCTGTGATGGCAGGAGCACGTTTTTCACGAATGGCAGCTATGAATTCGTTCACCATGCCCTGATTTGAATCCGAACCCCAGTATGACCAGAGAGGCCGTCCAACTTTCTGACTGTAGATAGTGGAAGTTTGCTTGAAAGCATCCATTGTCACCAAGCCTTTTTCCGCCACGAGTTCGAGTTTCAAACCGCCCCATGTCGGGTAATAGGCGGGTTTGGTCCAACTGCAATCAATGCTGGCGAAAGTCCCATTAGCGAAGGTCAGCATGACCAGACCAGCAGTTTCGACCTGCACTTTTCCCGCGTGCATAATCTGGTTGGTGGTGGCGAAAACCTCGACCACGTCCGACTTCAGATACCAGCGCAGCAAATCCGCCAGATGCACAACATGATCGGCGACGGCTCCGCCCCCGGCTAAGGCTTTATCGACAAACCAATCGCGCTTGAGGAAAGGCAAGTTTTCGGACTGGTGGGCTTCGGGTAATGCGCCTTGATTGGTGCTGTTTACCCCGTAGACCTGCCCTAATCCACCGGAAGTCAACAGCTTTTTGACTTCCAGTGCAGGCGCGCTGAAGCGCATGGGGAAAGCCGTCATCAGGGAAACACCCGCCTTTTTGCAGATGTCTACGATGGCACGGGCATCGTCCAGTGTGGTCGCCAGCGGCTTTTCGCAGAGGATATGCGCTCCCGCTTCGGCGGCGATTTTCACGAGTGGCAGATGTCGGGAATTCTCCGAGCAGATGATGACACCATCGAGTTTTTCCGCCAGAAGGGTTTGATAGGACTCGAAAAAGGGGACTTTGCCTAAGGTGGCAAAATGCTTTCCACGCTCTATATTTTCGTCAGCAATGCCGATTACTTGTACATCGGGCACAGCCTGTAGGTTTTGCAGGTAAGCTTCGGCGTGAAGGTGGGCGAAACTCAGTATGCCTAGACGGAGCATCAGCGCACCTCCCCGATCTGCACCTGCCGTCCTGTACGGGCAGATTCGATGGCGGTGAGGGCAATTTCCAACGCGGCGAGGCCATCCTGTGCTGTGACGCGCGGCTGAGAATTTGTCCCGGTCAATACGTCGTAGAAATGTTTAATCTGTGTCGCATAAGGGTCTTCCGAAAGCGGACTGGTCGCCAGCATGACGGCTTCGCCTTCACTCTGACTGGCCTGCTTCAGATGAATACCAACCGGGGTCGACTCCCCTGCCGGATGCTCGATCAATCCAGCGTCCCCGGCGATTTCAAAAGCGGTACGGAACAAGGGCGGCGGATATGCCCATCCGCCTTCGATGTTGGAAATCGCGCCGCTTTTGTGACGCAAAATCGCGATGGCATAATCTTCGGGCGCGGTGGGGATTCGACTGCGAACGTTTTTGGCAAATACACTGACGACATCCCCTGCTACCCACCGGGCGTAATCAAAATCGTGAATCATCAAATCAAGCATCATGCCGCCGGAGCGGGAATCGTCCGCCAACCAATTGTCAGTTGCCCAACCGGGTTTGAAACCACAACGGGTCAGACGGATAACGGCAACGTTTCCAATATCGCCGTGTTCGACGATCATTTTCGCACCAGCATAGTCGGGGAAAAAGCGTACCACATGAGCGACCAGCAGTTTGACTCCAGCGCGTTCACAGGCGGCAATCATTTCACGCCCCTGCTGCGATGTCCGCGCGAGGGGTTTTTCGCAGACGATATGTTTTCCGGCGCTGGCAGCTTTTAAGACCATCTCATGATGCAGATGAGTCGGTGTGCAAATATCGACCACATCGACATCACGCAGGAGGTCATCGAGGTTGGTGTAGATTTTGGTGTGATATTGTTCAGCGAGTTTTTGAGCGCGATTCTGGTCAGCGGAACAGATGCCCACAAACCGCGCGGGTGTGGCTGTCCAGGCGGCTGCGTGAGTGCTACCCATGAAACCACTGCCGACAAGTCCAATACGAAGCATCAAGAAATCCTTTACCCAAAAAGCCTATTTCACTGCGCCAGATGTCAGACCCTGAATGAGTTGGCGAGAGAAAACAATGTAGAGAATAACTACCGGGATAGCCGCTAAAGTCAGCGAAGCTAATACAGCGTTCCAGTCGTTGACATACTGACCGAGAAATGCCTGAACCCCCAGCGTAACCGTCTTATTGCGGTCAGAGGGCGCGAGAATGAGGGGAAACCACAGGTCATTCCAGATGGGAATCATGTTGAAGACCATGACCGTACCAATCGCAGGACGGATTAAGGGCACCATCATCCAATAGACGCGGTATTCACTGGCTCCATCGACACGGGCAGCATCCTTCAGGTCACGCGGAATCTGGCGCATAAACTGTGTGAGCACAAAGATCGCCAGTGGCAGCCCCATCGCGGTATAGACCAGAATGAGCGCCCAGAGGGTATCGATCAGGCCGAGTGCTTTAGTTAGCCGCAAAATGCTGACTGTACCGAGGCGTATAGGAATCATGATTCCTAGCGAGAGGTATAAGCCCATGATGCCATTGCCACGAAAATCGTACTCCGCCAGTGCGTGAGCCGCCATCGTGCCGAAGAAAAAGATCAGGATGAGTGCGCCAACGGTAACAATGATGCTGTTCAAAAAATAGTTCGGGAAGCTGGCACGCGCAAATACTGTCGTATAGCCCACTGGATCAAAATTTTCGACGCTGGGAATGGCATAGGGTGTATTGAAGATGGCGGCGCGTGCCTTAAAGGAATTCATCACCACCAATAGGATGGGGAACAGCGCGATGATGGTATACAAAATCAACGCGCCATGTACCAGCACAACCTGGACAGTTCTGCCGAGGCGGAAATTTTTGCTGAATGCCATGATGCCCCCTAGAATTGAATGTCCATTTTGAGTAAACGACGCTGCCAACCAACGAAATAGACCAGCACGCCAGCTAAAATAATCATAAACATGACACCCGCGACGGTTGCACCCATAGTCGGATTACCGGGTTGTAGTTGGAAACCGAAAAAGGTGCGGTAGAAAAATGTACCCAGCAGGTCGGTCTGAAAATCGGGACTCGCCAGCGCGGTCTGGGTGGTATAGATCAAGTCAAAGGCATTGAAATTACCGACGAAAGTGAGAATGCCGACAATGCCAACAGTGGGCAAAATGAGCGGGAATTTGATGCGCCAGAAAACGCCCCAGGCTGTCGCGCCATCGACTCGTGCTGCTTCCAGAAATTCTTCCGGGATGCTGATGAGTCCCGCTAGAAAAAGCATGAGCGGTACCCCTACCCACTGCCATACGGAAACGAGTGAGAGTACCGGCAGTGCGGTATCGCCCAATCCTAACCAGGGCTGCGGTGTGATACCCAATGGTTTAAGCAGTCCTTTGCCCCAAATGGGACTCAGAATCAGCCGCCAGATAAAGCCAATCAACACCACTGAAAGCACTGAAGGCGTAAAAATGAGCGTGCGGAAAATAGCTTTGCCACGCACGATGTGCGAACTGAGGAGCGCTGCCAGAAGAAGCGCCAATGGGTTTTGTACCGTCATGTGGATAGCGAAAAAGATAATGTTATCCTTAATCGCTCCCCACAGACGCGGCGCATAATTGTCGTCATTGAACAGCTTGTTATAGTTGGCGAAACCGGCAAAAGTTTCCTGTCCGGTGTTGGGGTCAGTTTGATACAGGCTCAAGCGAAGCGAATCGATGAGCGGATAAATCATAAAGGCGGTGTAGATAATGACAGCGGGGGCCAGAAACACAACAATATGAAACGGGAATGGCTTCTTATACCTGGGTTTACCGGTCTGGTTCATTCAGCATTCTCCTGTGCGGAGTAACCGTCTGTTAGCGTAGGGGCGCTTCATGAAAAGCGCCCCTCGTGATTTTACCTTGTACGAGATGCCTATTCAGCATCTCTTATGACGAAGAAAATCATTATGACTTCGGCATCTGCGGTTCGTACCATTTTTCCAGACCAGCCTGAACTGCGTCGGCGGCTTCCTGAGCCGTCACTTCGCCATTCAGCAATTTAGAGCTGTATGTCCACAGATCGGTTTCGTTGTTCGGCTCACCACGTGAGAGGATCTGGTATGACGAACGAATGGTTGACTGGCAGGTCTGTCGCCAGCTTACAAATTCCTGTGCCAGAGGGTCATCCAGCTTGACTTCAGCATTCGACAGTGAGAAGAAACCGGGCAGGGCGTTGGAATACAGACCGGCAAATTCCGAACCAGCAACCCATGACAGGAAAGTCTTAGCGGCTTCCTGATTCGGGCTGGCAGCATTCAGACCCATCGCAATGTCGGTGTGGTCGCTGATGTAGCAGGTGTCCTGTCCATCCGGTACGGGCGGCGGGAAAGCACCCATCTTGAAGGCTGCGGTAGCATTGAAGGTTGAGATATCCCACGAACCTGCGGGGTAAATCGCACCCTGACCAAGCGAGAAGAGATTCTGTGAGTCAGAGTAGGCTTCTGCCTGATAGCCATCCGGCAGATAAGGCTGCCACTTGGCAAGGGCTTCGAATGCCTGGAGGAAGCCACCTTCATTATATTTGGCGGTGCCGTCAATCAGACCGAGGCGACCCTCTTCACCCTTCCAGTAGTTGGGGCCGATGTTCTGGAAGCCCATTGTTGCCGCTTCCCACTGATCCTTCGTACCCATCACCAGCGGTGCATATTTGCCGTCGGCCTTAATGGCATCCAGAACGGCGTAAAATTCTGTTTCGGTCTTCGGTACTTCCAGACCCAGTTCAGCAAAAATGTCGGCGTTGTAAATGAAACCATGAATGACCGAGGCCATCGGAACGCAGAACACGTCCGAACCATCATCGGTAATCCAGGCGCTCTTAGCCACATCGCCAAAGTTCTCCATACCGGGCAGGTCATTCAACGAAACCAATTGACCCTTCTGGAACAAAGCCAGTGAGAGGTCAAATGGACGGCACGTGATGAGATCGCCCGCAGTGCCGCCTTCCAGCTTGGCGTTCAAGGCGGCATTATATTCGGTGGGGGCACTGGGCGAGAACACGACATGGATACCTGGATTTTCTGCCTCAAAAACGGGAATAATCTTGTCTGTCCAAATATTCAGGTCGTCGTTACGCCAGCTTTCAATGGTGAGGGTCACCTTGTCCTGAGCATGAACGACACCAACCGCCATAACCAACAAAACACACAGAATGAGCAGCTTCTTCATTACTTTTTCACTCCTCATAAAACGAACGTTTGCGGGTACGAAACTCGGTATATCAGCCTCTAATCTTATGATGCATCCCTCCTTTGCCGTCAAAATATTTGTGCAATTTGGTTACAGGCCAAGCTCCTGTTCGAGCAGGAATGCGCCTGCGCCTAACAAGATTGATCGATCATCCAGCCGATTGGCGATAATTTCCATCTGGCTGGCGATGTAAGGAAGCGTATGTTCGTAGGTTGTCTGACGAACACGGTCAATAAAGGTATCGCCGAGTTCGATAATGCTGCCGGTGATGACGATGCATTTTGGATTCAGAAGATGGGCGACCATCACCAGTGCACGCCCCAGATAGGCGGCGGCAGTCTCCACTAAATCGATGATATAGGGATCACCTAAAATGATGGCCTGCTGAATTCCAGCAATCGTGATGGGTTTGCCGCCAACAACCTGTGCCAGGGTCGATTCAGGGTATGCCCGGATGAGACGCTGCACATGGCGTTTGATGCCCCACCAACTCACAATCGTCTCTAAACAGCCGCGCCGTCCACAGATACAAACATCATCCAGCGGCAGAAAGGGTGTATGCCCCAATTCACCAGCCGCATAGGCACTGCCCTGCACCATGTGACCGTCTGCCAGAATACCGACACCGATCCCGTCCGCGACTTCGACAACGACTAAATCTTTGATACCCTGCGCCAATCCGAAACGGTATTCGCCAACCGCCGCAAAATTGCTGTCATTGCCGATATAGACGGGCAGATGATTTAATTTTTTTGAGAGCAGTTGAGCAAGTGGTAATTCTTTCCAATCGAAAATAGCAGTTAGGTGAACAATGCCGGTCTGACTATCGACAATGCCGGGTGTCCCAATAGCAATGCCCAATAAGGGGCTGGTTGCTTTGACAGCAACGTTTTGAATGAGATCCATAATCAATTGGATGAGATCGTCAGACTTCGTGCCGTTGAGGGGTACCGACTGTTGTTCCAGCACTTTCATGCGCAGGTTCAGGAGCGACCCAACCGCGTGGGTGTCGGTGAGGACAACGCCGATTATCTGGTAGGCATCGGGGTTGAGTGCGAGCAAAGTGGGCTTCTTGCCGACTTTATCCAGCACCTGTTCGGGGCCAATATCTGTAATCAGCCCTTTTTCTTTAAGACTTTGGGTGAGTTCCGTAACGGAGGGGCGCGAGAGATGCGTGAGCTGCGCCAGTTTGACGCGCGAAATGGTCTTGTGCGCATAAATCTCACGCAGGATAAGCGCCTCATTGTGCTTCTTCAGGTGAGAAGGCGTAACCTTCTGATTTGAGTCAGGGTTGATCACGTCAAAGTCTATTCGTAAACTTTATGAATAAACTGAGCTTAACATTTACTTTCTTAACTGTCAAGCAGTTCGCAGCACAAAATAATCAAGGGAAAGATCGTCCCGATTGACTATATCGGATACGATCTTTTCCGGAGAAGCGCCGCTTAGGGGGTTTCTAAGGTAATCATCAGCGGATCAGGCGTATCTGACGGCACATCGATTGGGGTTTCGGTGGCAGATGGTATGATTGTTGGCTCATCCGTCCAAGTTGAGGTAGGAACCGTCGTGATTGTTGGTACATCCGTCGCCGTTTCTGTCGGTGTTGGCATATCCGTCGGTATTTCGGTAAAAGTTGGTGTAATCGTTGCCGTCGGGAAAATTTCAATCGTTGGCACATAACCCATAGTCGGTGTTGAGGTCGGCGGCACATCAATGACCGAGAGCGCATCCATCATCCACAAGTCAGCCATCTGGTCGGGCAGCGGCGGCGCATACAACCAGACAAACTCCAACCAGATGATTTGTCCACGATAAGCGGAAAGATCCATATCGTTTTCCTGCCATGTGGTCGATGGCGAAACTGTCGCCAGATATTGCCAATTCAGGTTGTCCGTGCTAATTTGCACAAAGGCTACCGATTTCTGACTTTGCAGCAGGGATTGGAAGAAAAGATGAGGCGCAGCAGCGAGGCGCAAATCTATAGGCTGCTGCCATACCAAGAAGCTAGTGGTGTCCGCTGCACTGACAAACCAGCCCTGTCCACTGTCGCCATAATGCGCGCCATCGCTCAGGAACCAACCAGTAGAGGGTATCCACCCCGGCGCACCGTCATCCATACTGACATAAATCGGCAGTGGAAGCGGTGAGGGTGTATGGGTAGCGGTGGGGGTGAGTGTTTCACCTCCCTCAGTTGGGGTGACAAACGGCGTTTCCGTATCAGGAATCCAAGTGGCGGAAGGTGTCAGCGATGGGGTTGGGAAGTCAGTGATGATTGGCGTTTCACTCAGGGTAGGCGTTGGCGTGAGGGTATCTGTCGGAATGAGAGTGGCGGTTGGAGGCAAATCGCTGACCACCATGCCCTGAACACTCCACGAATCAGACGAAGCGCCTGCCGTATAAAACCAGACAAATTGCAGCCAAATCGACTGCCCGGCATAAGCAGAAAGGTCAATGCTTTCCAGAGTCATTTCACCCGAAGGCGAATACAGGGTTTGCAACAGGTTCCAGTTAAATCCGTCCAGACTGACCTGAACTGTTGCCAGTGAAGCGCTACTGCTGAGCGACGAAATAAAGTTGAAATGCGGCGACAGCATATCCGACAAATCAAATGCGTGAGCCGAGGTCAGCATACTGATGTCCATGCCGCTGGAGACCACCCATTCCTGTCCCGACACATCGGGCGACCATCCGCCGGAGGGTATCCAATCCCCAGCGATGGTGGTCGGGCTGGGCGTGAGGGTATCCACATTTGGCAGAACATTCGTATAATTTGCAGATGATGATAAGCTATTACTGTACGCGATATGGGTCGTTCCTGATACAGATTTCCCCACTGCTGGACAGCGCCCAGCAAGCGCAGTCAACTGAGCCAGCGTAACACCGTAAGCCTTCTGTTCAGCAGAACTCAAAGGGCGTGCATACAAATTAGAACACGCCCAAGTGATAAGTTCAGGAGCAGTATGAACATGCCAAAGCCGTACAGTTTTGTCAGTTGAACCCGAAAGTGCTAAATCACCAGATGCACTTAAAATGGCGCTATTGACCGACCCCGAATGACCGCTGAAAACCCGTATCACCTTTCCATAGTTAGGAGATTTCCGGTTAATATCCCAGAGGTGTAGGCGACCATTGCCTGTACCGACAAGCATATATTTCCTATCTGAACTAAAACTGACACTGCTGATAACACCACCTTCTGAAAATGTTGAAATCAAACGTTCATCCTGTGGGGTGCCTGGTTTATCATTCAGGGTCAAATTCCAGTACCGAATTGTACCATCCGCTGAACCAGAGAGCGCCCGTTTACCATCGGAACTGAATGCTACCGCAGTGATTGCCTGTGTATGCCCCTCAAAAGTTGCCACCGGTTGATCCGTTTTACTAATATCCCAGAGCCTCATTATTTTGTCTGTCGAACCAGAAAGCATCTTTAGGCCATCTGAACTTACGGCTATGCTCAAAACTTCTGCTGATCCTGCGTTATAGGAGATGTATTGAGGGTCATATGAGCTATCATTCATATCAAATCGACTGATAAAACCTTGCTGACAAGGATAAGGGGATAACGCAGATTTACTTTTACATCCACTGGCTATAAATTGTTGGGTATTCGGAACAAATGATACTGCGTTAACCCCTTGAGTTCGAAATCCCTCGGGCGTGGCTGAAATGGCAGTCAAATCTATAAAGGAAACCAATCCAGATGCAGCCAGAGCATCAGGCACTCTACCGGCCCACAATGCATATCTTCCATCTACACTAAAATTAACAGCAATAATAGGATCTAGCCCGCCCGTGTCCAAAGTACGGGGAGCCTGTAATCCGCTGGTGTCCCATAGTTGAACAGTGCTGTCGTAATCCGATCCACTCCCTGAATCACCTGACAAAACCCAGCTCCCGTCAGGATTGAAGGCTACCCCCGTTACAGAGCCTTTGTGTCCGGTGAAAATCGTTTTTATCTGCCCACTTTCAGTATCCCATTCGCGAATCGTTGTATCACTGGAAGCCGAGAATAAACGATTGGTATGCGGCCTAAATACGACGGCATTAACTGCTCCACCATGTCCGCTCACCTCCTGAATGGATTGTCCAAAGAATACTGAAGCGGGATTTGTATCCCAAAGTTGCACTGAACCATTTGTCATACCTATTGCTGCCAAGTTTCCATCCGCATTAAGGGCGACACTTCTAGCTGAATTCGACTGCGCTATACCCTTCGAGAACAATGGCGAAGTGCTAGGAGAGGAACCATCCAGCATCTCTATCCCGTTGTAATCTAAAACAACAAGGTGCTTATTGTCTGCGCTTAGAACAGCATCCTGGAATCCACTTATGTCAAATCTATAGCGCTCATTTCCAAATATGCTAGCGATAAGCACTCCTCTATTACTCCCAACAATTTCCCACTGGTTATCAGCACTAAATTTCAATTTTTGAAGCGTATATCCTAAGGTCGGTAAACCCTCCTTTTTAATTGTGCCAAAATCGGGCGACCCGCGCTTTACATTCCACAATTTTATGTCCCCTGATTCATCACCAGCAAGTGCCCACTGTCCATCCGGGCTGAAGGCAACAGCATTGACCCAGTGCTTATAAGCTACCTCATCTACAATAGTTTTGGTAAAGGTAGAGGACTGAGGATCAACGTCATCAATATGCACAAATCCATAATTCTTATCGTCATCAAAACCACAATCAGAAGCATTTTTGATAAACGTACACCCCCCGTAAATAACCATTTTTCCATCTGGACTGAGATCAACATCTTTTACTGTTGTACCTACATCTAAAGAAACGATTATTTGACCATAAGTGGATGAGGTCTGATTTACGTCCCAAATATCTACAATACCGTTCTCTCCAAGAGAAACCATGCGACGACCGTCGTTACTGACCGCTATTTTCTTAAACGGTGATGTGTATCCATTAAATGATGTTCGCAGACCAATCGAATAGGCAACATCAGCCAAAGCCGAGTCAGCCTCTAATGGTGGGTTTGGAATAATTGTATTCGCGAGTAATGCGAGATGAATCGCCAGCGGACGATCCCCCGCTGCCAATGCATTCCGAGCAGCATTTGCCAATGCCAAACTTTGTGAAACCTCACTAACTGCTGTCGCTGTTTGTGCAGCCGGTGTAGCGGTTTGACCTGCGATGGCGGCAGCGTTTGCAGCAGCATCAGCCGTTTGTTGAATCGAGACCGCCGTTTGTTGAATAGCAACGGCGGTCTGCTGTGCGGCATTCGCTGTGCCACCTGCCTGGGCAGCAGTTGTTCCATTGGCATTGGCTGTTCCCTGAGCATGGGTTGCTTCGAGTTTGGAAATTGCTGCGTCGGTTCCGGCGGCATCGGAAGTTAATTGCAGATTAGCAGCTTCAGTTTGCGCGGTAGCCCGCTCAAGGGCGGCATTTGTTCCAGCCGCGTCGGCTGTTTGCTGTATATTAGCTCCATTTGTTCCAGCCGCATTGGCAGTTAATTGATTTTCCCACGCTTGCGTCCCAGCAACATCGGCGGTTGATTGATTTTCATTTGCAATAGCGGATTGCGTATTCGCCATCGCGACCGCTGTAGCAGCAGCAGTTGCTGCAATCTGGCGTTGGGCTTCAGCCGCCGCCGCTTTCGTCATATTATCCTGCGCAATTCCTGCTGCTAGAGCAGCTTCTGTACCCTGTCGGTTTGCATCCTCGAGAGCATTGGTCGCCGTAACCGTTTGCGCTACCGCAAATAAAGTTAGCAGCAGCAAAACAGCCATCACAGCAGTCATCGCACCAACCAAAAGTTGACGACTGCGATTGGTAGCACGGCGGCTGGCGGAGATGTATTCAGCCTGTAAAGCAGTTGGTGGCGGATTCTTGTTGATACCGGTGGTCAGCCAATTTTCGGCATTGCGCAAGTCATCGCCACGCAGCAAATAGCTGCCACGCCGTTCGTGTGCATCCCATTCCTGCGCCCGCACCAGCAGCCGTGTATGAATCTGAACGTGATTGAGGTCAGTTTCCAGTGCATTGACGAGATTACGGAAGGATTCGTTGAAATCATCGGTTTCATGAAAATTAATCCAGTTGTGGATTTTCAGCGCAGGATGCATCCGTTGTTTGTCAGCTTCTTCAGTGACATCCTGATAAACAACGGGCACAATACGCTTATTGTTTTTCGCTGCGTGGTCAATTTCTTGTAGACAGATGGCAGAACGGACGGATTCGGGGGTAATGACAAACACAAAGGTGTGGGCAGCGTCAATGCCTGCCTGAATCTCTGACCACCAATCCGCTGTTGCGGGAATATCATCCCAGTCGATCCAGATTTCGCGACCACTGTCCTTTAAAGCCTGTGCTAAACGCTGCACAAAGGGCTTATCGCGCCGTGAATATGAAACCATTACATCGGACATATTAAAGGTCGCAGGCATGACCGCACACCCCTTTATATCGTATTAAGTTGTATCAATCACTAACTTTAATGGAGTCGCCCGTATATAAACCAGACATGACAGGAGCAAAACAGCTCCCCCTACCGCATATCAAAGCTGAAATCATGTGATCCAGGGCAGCAGCGCAACTATATTGGAGAGAGTCGATTTTGGAAATTTTACAGGCATATTGTAACAACGACCTGTAGAAACTGTCAACAAACAAGTCGCGTCAACATTAATATATAACGAAATATAACAGAGCTGAGAAAAATGTCCCCAAATTTGAGGGCTACTGGCTAATCATCGTGATCGTTTTCAGCATGAGGGGTCAAAATCATGAGGCCATTACTGGCAGGCATCATGCTTTTGGGGCGCTGTGGGCGTTCGCCATACAGGTTGGGCTGATTAGCCGCGCAGGGTGTGCCGAAACGCGGTTGGGCAAAGGGTAAATGGGTTGTACCGCGTCCGAGAATATGCAGATAGTTGGCTGCATCACCTTCGTAAGGTTCACCATGATTCCAGGGGACAAATGAACGGGCATTGCAGTAATGACCGACAAATGAGCGGCGCGACTGGGTTTTCGAGTGGTTAGTATGCGAGCGGTGGATGATATGTCCGCCGAAAAAGACGACATCACCGGGATTGACTTCGGCTTTTACCTCTTTGTATTTCCGCGCTACCCGCGACACGGTGTTGACCGATTCGTCGGGATTGCTGGCGTTAGCGATGGGTTCAATGTCGCCGAGGACACGATCTCCATTAGGGGACGAACCATCGTTATCGGGATAAATTGGCTCATTCTGAGAACCGACAGACATCCACAAACAGCCGTTTTCTTCGGTCGCGGGGTCGAGCGCCACCCATGCCCCACACAAGGTATCCGGCAGCGTGGGGATATAGTAAGCATCCTGATGGAAACCCTGTCCGATTTGCCCTGGCTGCTTGAAAAACAACATACTCTGAAGCGCCAGCACATCGGGGCCGATTAACGCCTCCAGTACATCCAGCACGCGCGGATGGAGCAAAAAGCGCTCGTGAAGCGGTAACACACGGTGAAGCATATGCGCACGCTGCCAGTAATTCAACTTTTGTTCAACGGTGAGATTGGCAGGTGGCGATGGGATGCCGGGAATCGTTTCGCGCCCTTCCAGCAAATGATCAACATGGGTGTTCATGTCGCGCACATCATCCAGCGGGACAAGATCCGGTACGACTAAAAATCCCTGCTCGCGGAAGGT
>JBGAGR010000195.1:0-15186 GCA_044226645.1 Aggregatilineales bacterium | reverse complement strand
CTCGATTCACGCCGCGTGTTGATAAAAGCCTTCAGCAACTATTTCCAGTTGATTAATATCGCGGAAGATTTGCAGCGTATCCGCACCCTGCGCCAGCGCGAAGCCAGCGGCAAAGTCGATGAGTCGATTGATGCAGCAGTTGGGACGCTGCACAAAGCGGGTGTCAGCGCGGCGGATTTACGTAAACTGCTCGGCAAAGTCTGTATTCGGCTCGTCTTAACGGCGCATCCTTCCGAAGCCAAGCGCAAGGAAGTGCTGATTAAACTCCGTCACATCGCGCAGTTGATTGCGGATAGTGACCGCCAAACCCTTTTGCCGCGTGAACAGACCGCGCTGGAAGATGAACTCCTCGGTGAAATCGAGGAGATGTGGCAAACCCGCCCGACCCGCGCCTCCCGCGCAACGGTAGCCGATGAAGTCGATTTTGGCCTGTACTTCATCACCTCGGTCATCATGGATGTCGTCGTCGATATGTACGATGACCTGCGCGAAAGTCTGCACAAGCATTATCCTGCCGAGGATTGGTCAGAACTGCCACCCCTGCTGCGTTATGCCTCGTGGATCGGCGGTGATCGCGATGGCAATCCCAATGTCACGCCGGAAGTGACCCTCGAAACGCTCAACACCCTGCGCAACGCCGCTCGGAGCGTGTATCTGGCGGAAGTGACCTTCCTCAGTGAACATCTCACCCAGTCAGCCGATGAAGTCAATGTCAGCGAAGAACTGCGTGACGCAGTCATTTCAAACGGTGGATTGGACGAACGTTTCCCCACCGAGCTTTATCGCCAGCAGATGAACATCATCAAAGGCAAGCTGGAGCGCAATGAGTATCACAATCAGCTCGAACTCTACGACGATCTGGCATTGGCGGAAACCAGTCTGCGCCGTAACAAAGGGCGGCATACGGCCAAAGGAACACTGCGGCGGCTGATGGAAAAAGTGCGCCTGTTCGGGATGCATCTGGTTCCGCTGGATGTGCGCGAAGATTCGCGACTGCACGCCAACGCGCTGGATGAGATGTTCCGCTACTACGGACGCACGGAGAGTTATAAAGGGCTTTCCGAAGCCGATAAGCAAATGCTCCTGACGATGGAAATCGCCAATCCGCGTCCGTTTTTCCCGATGGAACCCAACTTTTCTGACGCGACCAATAAAATCATCGCCACATGGCGCATGGTGGCGAAGGCGCATCGCGAATTCGGCAAGGCATCCATTGACACCTTTATCGCCAGTATGAGCCAACTGCCGAGTGATATTCTGGCGATGCTGCTGCTGGCGCGGGAAGTCGGCATTCAGGACGAGATTGATATTGTCCCGCTGTTTGAAACCATCGACGACCTGCAAAACGCGCCGGAAGTCATGACCGCACTGTTTGCCAATGTCGAATACAGCAAACATCTGAAAGCGCGTGGGAATCACCAGCAGATCATGATCGGCTATTCCGACAGCGGCAAAGACGGCGGTTATCTGGCCTCGAATTGGAATTTATATACCGCGCAGGAAATTCTTGCCAAAACCTGCACCGCGCAGGGCATCGAACTGGAATTGTTTCATGGGCGTGGCGGCAGCATCGGACGCGGGGGTGGCCCGACCAATCAGGCCATTCTGTCGCAGCCGCCGCTGTCCATGCAGGGCGCGATCAAAATCACCGAACAGGGCGAAGTCATCGCTTACCGTTACAGCAACGCCGAAATCGCTCGCCGCCATCTGCATCAGGTCATGAACGCCGTGCTGGTAGTCATGGGTGCGCCGCCTGAACGAGAAGCCCGTCCTGAGTGGGAAAAAGCGATGGGTTTTCTGGCGGAAGCCGGACGCAAAGCTTACCGTCAATTCGTCTATGAAACACCCGGTTTCCTGCAATACTGGCAGGAAGCCACGCCGATTAACGAACTCGCCAATTTACCCATCAGTTCGCGGCCTGCCAAGCGCAAATCCGGCGGCGGATTTACCGATGTCCGCGCCATTCCCTGGGTTTTCTCGTGGATGCAAAGCCGCGCCATCATCCCCAGTTGGTATGGGGTAGGGACGGCGCTGGAAGCTTATTTTGCCGAGAATCCCGACGGCCTCAGTATGCTGCAAGAAATGTACAGCCGTTGGCCTTTCTTCAATGCCCTCATTCGCAATGTCGAGCTTGATCTGGCGAAGGCTGATTTAGGTATCGCGGAGTTGTATGCCTCGCTGGTCAGTGATGAAGCCCTGCGAAACATGGTCTTTGAGGAAATGCAGACCGAATATGCTCGCGCCTGCCAGATGGTCTGCCAGATTTTGCAGCAGCCCTCACTGCTGCACAACTCTCAGGTCATGCAGCGTTCGATTGAACGCCGTAACCCCTATGTTGACCCGCTCAATTTCATTCAGGTCGAACTCCTGAAGCAGCTTCGCGCCATGAACCCGGATGAGGCTGATTACCGTCAGGTCATGCGGGCTGTTTTAGCGACTGTGAATGGTATAGCGGCAGGCATGAAGACCACAGGTTGATAATATATTGATTACCAACAATCATCCAGGTCATACAGTGACCTGTTGTCGCGGTGATTAAAAGGAATATTCGGCCTTGAGTGCCGCCTCGATAACGGATAAGCTTTGTTTATAGCCTCCGGTTTTATGCGTTTTCACTTTTAAATACGGTGTAAAATCCCTGCTTTACTCCCCTCGCCCTGAGGGAGAGGGGCTGGGGGTGAGGGTTTAATTCCGTGCTAATTTGTTAAACCACATTGAACCGGAGGCGGCACCTGTATACGTGCAATGAGAGGATAATCACCCCAATTATTATTCGCCTCTATAGGCTTTTTCGAGTTCGCTTATATTCAGTTTATCCATACTCAGCATAGCAGCGCCAACCCGATCAGCTTTAGCCGTGTCGGGATCACGCATCATGATGTCCAGGCTTTCCGGCATAATCTGCCACGTTAAGCCATATTTATCTTTAAGCCATCCGCAAGACATTATTTCGCCGCCTTCGGATAGCGCTTCCCAAAGCTTATCAATCTCTTCCTGAGTTTTGCAGTTTACCGCTATGGAGATAGCCTCACTAAAAGTAAACATCGGCCCACCATTTAGCGCAGTAAAGTTTTGGCCGTTCAGTTCAAAGTCAATGGATGATACATCTCCGGCTTTCTTTCCGGCTGCTTGTGCCACTGACTCGGTGAGATACGATGTGTTGATTATTTTTGCATTTTCAAACAGCGATACATAAAGATCTACCGCTTCTTTTGCCTGGTCGTTAAACCAAAGAAAAGTGACTATCTTTCTCATATGCACGTTCCTTTCTTGTTATTTAGTAGGAGTATTTTTACTACAGACGGCCAGAAGACAAGACGTTCACTTATCCCGTGACGTACTCTGGCTTTCCGTTGAGCCGATAGACCTGTACCGTTTTACCTTTGGGGAACGTTCGCGATTCGACCAAATCGAACGCAATGTCCGGGCCTTGTTCGGGAAACAGCCTCATGCCTTGACCGACAACAACCGGGTAAATAATCAGAGTCATCTCGTCGATGAAGTTGTTCTCAAGCAGCCATCGGACTAAAGTGCCGCTTCCATGCACCTGTAGTTCACCGCCCGATTGGGCTTTCAACTCGCGGATGGCCGCCGCGACATCACCCGTGAGGACAGTCGTGTTCGCCCATTGCGGATCGGTGAGTGTATTGGATACCACGTACTTGGGCTTCGTGTTCAGGGCATCCGCGATGGGGCTGCTGCCCGGTTCCATTACGCCCCAGGAGCGAGCAAAGAGATCGTAGGTTCGTCGACCGAACAGGAATGCATCTGCACGTTGGTAGAACTGCCCGTTGAATGCTCTGCCCTCAGGGTCGGACAGCGCCATCGCCCATCCGCCTCGCTCGAATCCGCCGCTGCGGTTCTCATTCCGTCCACCGTTTCCTTGCACCACCCCATCGAGGGTGATCTGCGTGTTGGTTACCAGTTTCATGGATCTTCCTTTCTCTCATATCCAGGTTTTGGGCATCATTACATTACGCAGACTACTTCACCCCTCACCCTGCATCAGGTAAGCTAAAAGATTGCTTCATGAAATCGCACCAATCTTCATGTTGCCGAAGTTCAAAATAGGCCGGTGCAGTAGCAGCGAAATCGCGTGGTGTACAGTCTGCGAAAGACTTAAATTCGCGGATCAGATGCGCCGGGTCACTGTAGCCATAGACATCCGCCAGATCCGCTAATCGGATAGATGGATTCACGAGTAATGCGGCTTGGAGACTGCCAAAGCGAATAATCCGGGCATATGCTTTAGGCGAAATAGCCGTGTAATGTTTGAACTGTCGCTCGAATTGGCTGGACGACAGGTAGCTCTGTGCGGCAAGGTCTGCCATGCGGATTTGACCATGAGAGCGATGCAGTAACTGTCCGGCAGTGCGGATGAGCGTTACATCGTGCTTATGCCGGTAAGCCGTTTTGCAGACAAATTCCTGATAGCAGTCGATGGCTTCTCCATAGCCTCGAAGCGCGACAATCTCCGTCAGATTATCCGCAAAACGCTGCCAATCGGCATCAAGGCCGATCACATGCACACTTGATGGATCAGCATCCATATTCAGGATTGGCTTGACCGCCCAGGGATATAACTGCATCGAAATCATCTGGCACAAACCAGCAGCGCGAATCCGAAGCGGCTTATTTTGAAGCGGGTTAACAAATGCCCGTGGGAGTTCGAGCATTCCGTATTCGCTCTCCAATAGGAGCGGAGCACCCACATTGATGATTACTTCGACGTATGCATCAGGTAGGTACACCTCACGGTTATAGCTTTCCTGGTCTTGCTCAAGCGCCCAGAAGCAGCTCACATCGGCTGCCAGCACGGGCACCGGAGCATATATCGGTTGATGCAGCATTCGACACCCTCACTCTAGCGACTCAGCAGTCCACATTATAAACGCATTGACCCTGTATCCGATTGAAAAAATCCCGCATCTTTTTGTTGGAGCTTAGGAGTTACACACTTGAAGGAAGTTTCTCGCTTAGACAAGGGGTTTAAACGCCTTGTTCGCATCGCTCAACTGCGTAAGTCCTGGGAGCTTATTGGATGGCACTCCTGTTTTGGGTTTATTTATTATAACTTGACAAGGACTTATGTTCTGTTATATCCTGAAAACTGCCTGTAGAATCGCACGATTCCATCAGGCTGCAAATTAACATCGTCAACAGCATGGGTCGGAAAACCATCACTGCCGTTTGCAACAGAGAATGCCAATGCCGCCACTGCCATTGTTTTGAGGGGAATCTTCTCTCGCCATTCTGCCGCCATTTCTGCCATTCGTCCCCTCGCATATGACATCACCGGATGGCAGCACATGTCAGCGCGAACCTGAGATTGCCTTTTGACTCAGTACCCAGCACTCAGCACTTTTCTGGAAGCTGGTAGCTGGAAACGGGTAGCTGGCAGCTTAACTTGGAACTTGGAACTAAGCACTCGGAACTACTATGTGGTTGTCAATCACCACCATAGCTTTTTGAGGGAAACTTCTCCCTCGCCATTCCGCCGCCATTTCCACCATTCCAAGCGAGTGATTCAGCGCCAATGACTGCCAATAGCTCCCTGAAATCTGCACTGATGTCACTGCTGCTGTTTCTGCAATACTTCTGAGAGAGCGCTTCCCTCAATTTGCTGCTGCCATTTCTGCATTGGTGCAGCAGTAAACAGCAGCGCGAACCTGAACCTGCCTTTTGACTCAGTACCCAGCACTCAGCACTTTCCTGGTAGCTGGAAACTGGTAACTGGCAGCTACGCCCGTGACATATGGAACAGATGCGATTGGTACGGCTTCAGATCGACATACAGGCCGAGCCGCCCTATTTCTTCGCCCTGTCGCACATAGTCTTCTCCGCTCAGGACATCACGCATCCGCCAGTTGCTCTGACCCACATCCGACCATGCACCCATCTGGACATGCGCGTGTGACTGTGTTCCGCTCATATTGACAACGATCAGGCGGCATTCATCACCCATACGCCAGCCGTAGGCCACCAGATTAGTATGGCTGCCGTTGCCTTTCCCATCGGCTACGCTGAACAGCGACCACTCGCCCCACTGGTAGATTGGAGCGCGTGTCTCCGCCAGCAGCTTGAGGTAAAAATACTTCAACTCTCCGATGACAGGTTCGTGTGGCTGGCGGCCTAACTGCACCGGAAGTTTCACTTTCCGTCCAGTAAACTGACCGTCATGCAGCAGCGTCGCACCCGGTAAGGTGCAGATCAGTACCGCCGCAGGCAGGCTGCGAGAAAGTCCCAGCGAGTCAGCAGCGCGGTGTTCATCGTGATTTTCGATAAAGCGCACCAGCTTATTCTGATAGTCCAGTGCCGCGACCAGATGAGCGCGAATCTCGCCGATGTTATTAGCGCGAATGCGGTCATAGAGGCGCTTGTCGTAGCAGAAGTCAAAGCCCTGTCCATGTAAACGGGCTTCCATATCCCAGTAGACTTCTGCCATAAAGATAAAATCAGGGTAAGCCGCCTTGACGCGCGGGATGATGTCCTGCCAATACTCGCTGGCGGGTTTTCCGCCGAGCAAGTATCCCCAGGTTTGAGCAAAAATATCGTTCATCATCAGCATCGCCATATCACAGCGCACACCGTCGCACTGGCTGGCAATGTCCAGCAGGGTATGCAGAGCGGCCTGACGTAAACCCGGATGGAAGGCGTTGACCTGGGCGGTATCGATCCAACCGGGGAAATAGGGGTCACGACCATGCCCGACGATCAGTTTTTTACCAGTAGCATCCTTGGCCTTAAAGAAATTTCCCGGCTGTTTTTCAATTTCGTGTGGGCCACCCAGCATGAAATAATCGGGATGGACGCGCACCCAGGCATGATCGAACGCGACATGATTCGGCACGAAATCCAGTATCAGCTTCATGCCGCGCTGGCGAAGCTGTTCGCGGAAAAGTGCCAAACCATATCGTCCGCCAAAATTTTCGTCCGGCTGGTACGATCCCACCGCGTAGGGTGAACCGGGAATATCATCATTAGTCAGATCAGGGAGAGCGCCTTTGTATTCATGAGCATACTTGAGCGCACTGGCTCGCGCGCCGTGACTGCGTGTCCACATGCCCATCAGCCATATGGCATCCACGTTATAGGACGCGAGTTCATCCAGCACTTCAGCCGGTACATTTTCCAGCGTAATCGGATTGTTGTAGGCGCGGCTGAGGGTATCCAGCCAGACCCAGGTATTGATTTCGTATATGAAGGGCTTTTTCTGCCATGCTGTCACAGCACTCTACCTCCTGAATAAACGACATGGACAGCTTTTGTCCACGCTCAATAGTCTAATTCATCCTGCGCGTGTTTCAATTGTTTCGTTTCGACAGGGCTATATTAAGGAACTGGTCATTTCACCCGGCTAACATGGATATGACCGCCTTGCTGGACAAGTATGCTGTATAAACGCATAATGGTGACACTATTCTGGGTAGGGTTCAGGAGATTCTGACGATGGCAGATGGTTACTTTGTTACACCAATCGATGCTGCACAAGTCGAAATGCTCCCCGGTGTTCACCGTCGCACGATGGGAACCACCGACGAAGCGATGGTTTGTGAGTTTTTTTTACAACGTGAGGCAGTGGTTCCACCGCACAGCCACAAAAATGATCAGGTGGGGTATGTGGTTTATGGCAGTCTTGAGATGACCATTGGTGATGAAGTACGGGTTATGCAGCCCGGTGACAGCTATGCCATTCCGGGGGGAATCATACACAGCGCGCGTGCCCTGGTCGATTCGCTCATCATTGATGCGTTCTCGCCGCCCCGTGATGATTACCGCACTGAAGCACGCTAAAACGCGGCTCATTCCCTTAAGTCTAAAAATCTCAGCGCAACTCATGTCTGCCGCATCGCATAATTGCAGGCGGCAGACTCTCTCTACCCGCCGAAGCCGCTCACGACCTTGACCACGCCGGTTACGTTCCGCACCTGTTCAATGACCTGTTCGAGGGCGACACCTTCCGGCTGCTCGCCTGCCAGTACGACGACCCCATAGCGAATACGTGCCAGTATGACCCCTTCCGGGAGCAAGCGGGCAATATCGAGGCGTATGCTCTGGTCATCGTAGAAATGTTCCGCCTGAACCGCAGTGACACCGGGAATATCCACCAGACGATCCAGAAAGTATCGGCGGGTATTGGGTGTCAGTGTATGACCGCTGATGGTAACAACACCATCCTTAGCGGAAACGTTAATGGCACGACGATCCTTGGTCAGCGGCGGATAGTGGGCGATGAAATGCTCAATATCTTCCACAATATCAATGTCGGCGCGCTGGGTTGTAGGTGTAGTTTCGCTCATCTTGGTTCTCTCCATCGCGGGGAAACGATAAAAATTGTAGTGTTTTGTTAAAAATCCCTGAATATTGGGCAGTCGCTCATATTCGAATCAGAATATTATCCTAGAATGAGGAAATGAACCACTGATTTTATTGTCGTTAATGGTTTCTGGTCTTATCAGTAGGAATGCCGGATTGGATTATGAGTTGATCGCACGACGATACTGGATTGTTATGATGCTGCTTGTCCTGAGTACCACTGCGGTGGTGGCGCAGGACGCGCCGGGTGTGACCACCTATACCGGCAGGCTTAATCGCCGCCATCCATCCGATACCTATACCTTCGATATGCAGGCAGGCCAATCGGTACTACTGCTGGCAGAAGTGACCAGCGGCGTACTCGATCCCAATCTGAAGCTCACCAATCCTGATGATGTGTTGGTTGGGCAAAATGATGATCGCAACAGCACATCGTCTGATTCGGTGCTGGGTTATACAGCGGAAAGTGATGGAACCTACAGCGTAACTGTCGGGCGCTACGATGGTCAATCCAATTTTGGCAGCTACCAGCTCACCATTACGGTAGGCGATGAGAGTGTATTCGCGCCCTTAGCCGAACTAACCGCGTTGGACTTAAGCGGCCCTGCCAAACTCATTGATACAACACACTTCCGCATTCACTACACGCTGAGAGGCTCGGATGAGACAACCGAGGATTTTGCTGCTCAGGTTGCCGACACCATGGAAGTCGTCTGGTCAGAAGAAATTGACCGCATGGGTTGGCCTACGCCCCCGAATGATGGTCTGATGGGTGGCGATGCGCGCATGGATGTGTACCTGACGGATATGCTGGACTCAGATGGTTCTGGCCCATGGGGTGTAACCAGACCGGGCTTTGTTTTCGGAGATAACCCGAACACACCCGAACATGAACTCACCGCCACGTATGCAATCGTCATTCTGGAGAATGATTTCGCGGAAATAGCTGACGATGAGAAATCTACGCCTGTTAATTTGATGCGTGCCACAGCCGCCCATGAATTTCATCATACGATTCAGGCAGGTATGGATGGGTTAGAGCCTTTTGACTGGTACTGGGAAGCGACTGCAACCTGGATGGAAACGGCTGTCTTCCCCAAGAATCAGGCGGCTGTATTTTACGTCGATCATAACTATCTGTATCCCGAAATATGTTTCGGCACGCGCGAAGACCCCTATGACCTGCTCATGTATGGCGACTGGATGTTCATTCAATCGCTGGTCGATCAGCATGGCGCTAAAGTGGTGCGAGCGCTGTGGGATAATATCGTGCGGTATGATGGCTGGGCAGCGCTGGAACATACGCTGGCGGAATATGACGATACTGTTTCGCAGGCGGTGGCACGTTATCATATACAAAACCTGCTGCGCGATTACAAATTCGGCACTTTCTTTGGTAACGCGAAGGTTTTTCTGGAAAATGACATCAAGGACACCGGACGCTGGACGTTCTCTGGCAGCGGTGTTGAAGAACTGGGCGCGAATTACTACAATCTCAACTTATCGGATGGTGAATACAATATCAGTCTGGTGGATGACAATAATCGGCTGGAATTGTGGGCGATTGGTATACGGGGTAAAGAGGCGGACTCATTCCGTTTGGATCGTTCCGGGAATATCTCAACCAGCGGCTATGACCATATGTATTTAATGGTGTTCGACCCTCATTACAAAGCTGATTTGTATGACTGTTCGTATGGGGATTACGCTGTCCGTGTGAATGTGACCAAAGGTCGGGTGATGACTCCTGTCGATCACACCTGGGACGCACGTTATTTCTCGCCACCGAACCCGTAATTCGGAAGCAATGCTATGCCTGACGACTATGATTCGCGTTACGAAGAAATCCTGCGGCGCATTCAGGAGCGTAAGGCGCAGGCGGCTGCTCAACCGAAGCAGGATACACTGGCGGAAACGCTGGATGCCGTGAACGCGATGGGTGTGCTGGAAGTGGTCAAGAAAAGACCACCTGCTGCACTGAATGCTTATGGGCCGAAGGTGTTTCGGAAGACGCTGAAGGCGCGCTTGCAAGCCTTGAGCGAGAGCGCCGATGCTGGCCTTCAAGGCAGTTATTGGATGGGGGCGGTACTGTGGCACAAGCCTAAGGGGTATGGTCACTACGAAATATTAGGCTTGCTGGGCATATGGGCAGTAGAGGAGGCCGATGCTGTGCGATTAATGGTCGGTACTCGACAGCTTGTCTTCAACGCACCTGTCTTTAACCCGGAATCTTATTTTCATCACATCCGGCGCGGCTTCACGATGTACTACCCAGGTGAAGCGTCACCGCCGACTGATCTACCGGGCGATACCCTCCTTTATGAAACCCCTTATCAGGCTGAAGAACGGCTTCGCCTGCGGGGCGAAATTGAGGCTGCCGTAGAACGCTGGCGCGAAGGGCAGCACTGAAGTTCGAGAATTGCCCCCTATCCCCAGCCCTTCCTCCGCAAGCAATGGAAGGGAAGGGAATCAAATGGCAGGTTTCTCCCTTGCCCTATTGACACAAACCCCTCATTTTTGCTACCGTGTTAAGGGATAAACAATCGGAATGAGCCAATGACAACTGCCACCTACACCACTATCGCGCCTGCACGAAACGGGATTTTGAACCCGGATGATGCCCGTACTGTAGCGCGTTTTTTTCAGGCTTTAGCTGACCCGACGCGGGTGCGCATGTTGAAGGCTTTAGCCGATGGTGAATGGTGTGTCAGCGATCTGACGGACGCGCTGGGGATGGATCAGCCAGCCGTGTCGCATCAACTCAAATATCTGCGCGAGATGAGTCTGGTCAGTTGGAAAAAGCGCGGACGGCACGTTTATTACAGTCTGGGTGATGCTCACCTGCGCGATATTCTCTTCAGCAGCATTGCTCATCTGGAATGCGGATAGCTGTTAGCTTCCAGTTACCCATTCATATTCTCAATTCCCGCTTTCGCCGCCGCCACCGCCACCGCCAAAATCGTTTGGCGGAAGCGGGAAGATAGTTCAAAGCGCTGAGTTCGGAGTTCCAAGTGACTTCTGCCACTTTTGCCGCGTTCCCGCCAGGGAGAACCCGCCTCAAATCTCTTGCTGCGGCTGCTGTGGTGGATCGCTCAGAAGCCCCCGCCCCTCTCCCCACCGACGAGTACGCCTAGGCGAGGGGAGAAAATACAAGTTCAGGGTGAGAATTCGCAATCAAAATAGTGTCCACCGTTTAGTGCAGTGCTACCATTTCATTTTAGCAGAAATTACATAGAACGCAAGTTCGTATATTCTAACCGATGTCAGATAAGATAATAAAAAAGGACGCACACGCTGCGTCCTTTTGGATTCTACTTTTAAAGTCGGTGTTACGATGAAACCATCCTGGTGGTATCGCCCACGACTTCCCCGTGCAGTACCGCCGCCACCGATCGGATTAACTCATCGACGGTGACTGGCTTGCCGAGAAACAGATTAGCGCCTGCTTCCTTGGCCTGATTCATCTGGAAACCGCCTGTTGCGCCAGAGCAAATAATCAGCGGGGTATCTTTACCCTTTGGCTGTTTGCGGACAAAGCGCACCAGATCAAGACCATTCATATCGGGCAGCATCAAGTCCAGAACGATGCCATCCGGTATCTCACCAGACAGAAAAGCCAGTGCGGATGATGCGTTTTCCTTCACCGTGACGCGGAAGCCAGCATGGTTGAGGGCGATGGTAAAGACCTTGGCGACATCAGCATCATCTTCGACAATCAGGATATGCTCGTCGTGCCCTACTACTGGCAGGGAAGCATGATCGCTGGATGATGTTTCGGAGGGTGTATCAATGGTTGGTACAACAGCAAAGCGTACCTGAAGTTTGACCTGTCCGATTTCGAGATCGTCGCCATGTCGCAGGCGATAGTCCTGATGGGCGACGAGGGCATAGCCATTCAGCCGTGTTCCATTGACGCTGCCCAGATCACGAATCTTGATGCGATTATCATTAACGATAATGACCGCGTGCTGGCGGGAAACACCGCTGGTACGCGCGCCATAGGGTTCCAAATCAACAGTCGGGTAAATGCCCCGCTGCGGATCACTGCGCCCGATAATCATAGCCTCATGAACCTGAGCCTGAATAGTGAATGCCGTGCCGACAACACGAAACTCAATGACCCAGGGGAGTGCTTCGTCGAGTGGCCCGGTAGTGGCACGTACAGAGGTATACGTGTCGGTATCCGGCATATTCAGATGGCGAGTTTCGTTATTTCCAGGCTCTTGAGCCATGTGCCTTTTATCCATTCACAGTCTGATAAACAAGTTGACAAAAACAAGAACCCGTTCCCTGTTATGGTAAACGTCATTTACGTTTTTCAGTATAGCGCTAGGGTACTAAGAATTATAACGCACTTTGTGTCAAAGCAATCCATAAATTTTGTAAAGAAATAACAACCTGAAATAGCGTTCGTCATTGGGTCAACCTATTCATTCAATCATAATTAATGAAGAAAAAGTATGAGGAATCAATTAAAGAGGGTTAACGCTTATACTGATGAAGTTTCGGTATAAGATAGTGGGGAACCGGAAAGTCGATCTTAGCGTCTCTCAAAAAGCGTTATGTTTATTTGAAAGGATGATCGAATGTCGCGTTACCGTTTCGGATTACTGGTGATTCTGTGCTGTGCTTTTTTGATCGCTGCGCCGGGGGTTTCTGCTTGTGGAGGGTTGTTCTGCCAGAATACCCCTGTCGATCAGCAGGCCGAACGCATCATTTTTACGGTGAATGACGATGACACGATTACGGCGTATGTGCAGATTAACTATACCGGCTCTGCGCCGGATTTTTCCTGGGTAGTGCCGGTTCCGTCTGTGCCGAAAGTGGATGTCGCCGAAGTCGCCTCGTTTGATGAACTCAGCAACCTGACTTCCCCGGTGTTCATCCCGCCGCTCATGCCGGAATGTGCCCGTATTCCTGTACCGATGGCGATGTCAGGGAGTGGCCCGGTGGAAGAAGGCAGTGTGCAGGTGCTGGCATCTGGTACGGCTGGGCCATATGGCTATGATGTCGTCACCAGTCCTGATCCGAATGAGCTTATCACCTGGCTGCGGACGAACAATTACCGCATCACCGAGCCGATGGAACCGCTGGTGAAAGTTTACACCGATGAAGGCATGGTGTTTCTGGCGATGAAGCTGCAACCGGATCAAGGTGTGCAGGCTATTCAGCCTGTCGTGATGACGTATGAAGGAACACAGCCGATGATCCCACTGCGTCTGACGGCTGTGGCGGCGAACCCGAATATGAATGTCGTCACCTGGATTTTTGGCGATAAGCAGGCTTTTTCTACCAATTACGCGCATCCTGACATCCGTAATACGAACCTGCGTTACTCATTCGGCAGTTCGGATGGCACGAATTATTTGCAACTGGTCGATCAAACCGTTGATCTGTATCATGGTCGTGCTTTCATTACCGAATATGCGCAGCCCACTTCCGCTCTGGCGAACGCGGCGACGGACGAACTGGTGAAAAACCTGTTCAGCAATTATGCTTATGTCACCCGCTTTTTCGCGCGTATCTCGCCGGAAGAAATGACGGTTGACCCGGATTTCAAGCTGATTGACAGCGGACACGATGTTTCCAATGTCCATGATCTGACCGGGATGGATTCCAAAACATTTTGGAACTGTGAAGGAACCGACCAGACGATTGATATTCAATACGATCCCTCGGTTGTGCCGCCGGGATCACAGTAGCGCTGTTCGCCGGGGCAGGGAAAACGCCTTGCCCCTCTACCATAATCTCATGGCTTATGATCTACGAAATACATCTCTACGTCCCTAAAACAGGTCAATTGACACCCTCGATGCTGGAATGGCTGTTTGAGCATGGACAGAGCACCGATCAACCGGAAGCATACTGGCCTGTGCGAAAAATCAATCAGAAAGCACTGGCACGCACCATGTTCAGACTCGACCCAACACTGGTTCCGCTGCAAGGCCCCGGTGATGATGTCGAACTGCATTATCCCAACCCCGAACTGGGAATCGTGTTGTATATTCATGATCGTGGTGTTATTCTGTTCTTTCCATTTATGGCCTATGGCGTATATTCTCGAATCGTGTTGGGGATATGCTACACCTACATCCGCTATCTGTACGACGCGGTAGGTTTCTGGAGTTTCGATCCGCAGTTGAATGTTCTGTCCTACGCAGACGATTTCCAGTCTCTCGAAGACACGGCTAAACTGATGGACATGTTGATGCCTCGTATGCTGCCTGAGTGAGTTAAAAATGCTCCGTAAAATTTTCCGGCGATCTGACAGTACCAATCTTCTGGCTCTGGCTCTGGCGGTTGGCCTGATGACCGGGATTGGTATCTGGCTGTTCCGTTCCGGAATAGAGCTGTTCCACAACCTGTTCGATGAACGGCTGGCTGTTGATGTTCTGGGGCCAATATTGGGCAAATGGGCGATCATTCCCGTGCTGGCACTGGCGGGTTTCATCGTCGGCTGGATGATGGATCGCTTCGTCGGGCACGAACCCTATCATGGGCTGGCGGGCATCATTGAGTCGGTAGCGCTGACCGGAGGGCGGCTGCGCTACGCGGTCATGCCCTTCAAGGCGCTGGCTTCGGCGCTCTCGCTCGGCGCTGGTGCATCAGTAGGGCCGGAAGCCCCCAGTGTGACGATTGGCGCGAATATCGGTTCGTTTCTCAGCCACCGTTTGCGGCTCCCGGAGGAACGGAGTCGTTTACTGGTGGCGGCTGGTTCCGCCGCCGCCATCGCCGCAGTCTTTCGCGCCCCTATATCAGGGGTGTTTTTTGCGCTGGAAGTGATCCTCAATTCAGAATTCAACACGGGTGCATTTGGTGTTGTCGTGCTGGCAGCCGTCACTGGATCAGCATTTTTGCAGGCTGTTGAGG
>JBGAGR010000194.1:0-15161 GCA_044226645.1 Aggregatilineales bacterium | reverse complement strand
CTGGCTGCGCCTGTCGCCGGGTCTTCGGGAATGCCGTTCAAATGGGCGAACATGCGTGAATGCACCGTCGAAGTGGGATTCTCGGTTTCGCGCGTGAAGACAAACACCATACGCGGCGCTAATCCTTCCAGCGCTTGTTCCACCCTATCGGGACGCACCTTGATGGATTGAACTGCCTTCAGGCTCTTTACAGGTACGAACAAAAACGGAACGCCGCACGTCACGACCTGCACCGGGAGATCATCCAAATCAGATTCGTTCAGCCCCAGCATATCCGCCGCCAGTTGACGATTCTCGAACACTGCGCCAAAAGTGGGATTCGGCTGCTGCATCTTAATCATCGACACCGACCCATTCTCGAAGGTGAATGTCACCGGAATCAGCCCGACTTTTTCCTCAAGGCGAATGCCGGGACTGGCTTCAGAAATATTCACCAGCTTTTCCCGCGCCAGCACAAATGACGTTCCGACGGTGGGATGTCCCGCCATTGGCAGTTCCGTGCCGGGGGTGAAAATGCGCACTTTCCAATCATTCGCTGGGTCATCCGGTGGCAGCACGAAAGTCGATTCCGCCAGATTCAATTCTTTGGCGATGGTCTGCATAGTTTCCGTAGAGAGGCCGCGCCCGTTGGTGAACACCGCCAGTTGATTACCGCCAAACAGCTTATTGGTAAATACATCGACCAGTTGATAACGCAGTTTACGCATAAATCACTTTACGCTTTCAAATCAATAATACGCGGACGGAATACACGGTCAAATTGAATCATGGTGTCGATCATGCGGTCTTGCATGGCAGGCCAGCTCTCTCGCTCATCGAGGCCGCCCTCCTCAAAACGCACGGTGATTTTACTGGCGCGTTTGTTATCCAGCCGCATCCATTCCAGCGCTATGCCCAACTCAGCCTCAACCGTCGCTTTTTGCGCAAAAAGCCTATCGAAAAAAGCTTTGTTCGCCTCTTTGCTGCCTGCGTCGATATACAAATCCACGGAGGCCCATTCCATCGAAATGGTGTAACCCAGCGAAAAGCCTTTGCGTCCTGCGCTGACCGACAAGAAATGGCTATCCAGTGCGGTGAGCGCGGTGAAAAGCTCTGTTTTGCCTTTGCTGCGTTCCTGCAAGCCTTTCCAAAACTGTGTTCGCACAGCAGGGCGAATCGTCCAATCAGCTTTCGGCCTGACCGAACTGGCATCTTCCTCTTTGAGCTGACGCAGATACTCAGTCAGCGCATTGACCAACTGCTGCATCCCGCTCAGGAAGCTGCTGCGAATATCCACCCGCTGGGTATTAATCAACTGAATCGGCACGGATTCGCGATCTTCCCCACGCACCAGAATCGGAAAAACAGGCACTTGATACGCCCCGGCGTAACCGAGTTCATTCGCCACCCACTGCGACTTTTTCGCGTCCGGCGAGAGCAGCACGACCACTGCGCCAGCCCCTTCAATCGCTTTTTCGATGGCATCCTGCCAATCGGGCGTACCGGGAGTCAGGCTTTCGTCCGTCCAGACCGCAAGCCCTTCGCCTTTCAGCGTATCGCTCACCCGGCGCAGCATTTCGCTGTCAGTTCGGCTGTAGCTCAGGAAAATGTGTTTCACGATGGGCGCTCCTACAGCTTAACCGTTTCCCACTTAATATCCTTCAGAACCGCCTGCACCAGTTTGACTGTATTGGCATAATCATCGCGGTTCAGGTACGCCATCGGGCTGTGAATATAACGACACGGCACCGAAATCACGCCCGACATCACCCCTACGGTGGTCGTATGAATCGCGCCTGCATTCGTCCCGCCGCCCAGATGCGTCTTAAGCTGATAGGGGATTTTATGCTTATCAGCCGTTTCGCGCAGAAAGCCCAATAACTGTGGATTCACGATCAGGCTTCGATCCATGACCGTCAGCGCAGGGCCATAGCCCAGCTTACAGGCCGGATTGGGATAGGCTCCATCCTCGTCATCGACATCAACCACCGGATTCGGCAGATCATTGGCGGTTGTGCCTTCCAGCGCAATGGCTACATCCGGCTTCAAACGCTGCGCCGCCACTTTCGCCCCACGCAAACCGATTTCCTCCTGCACCGTGAAGGCCGCCAGCACATCCACCGGATACGGGCCACCTTCAAGTATCCGGCTTCAAACGCTGAACATCAATCAGCACTGAGCAGCCAGCACGGTCATCGAAGGATTTGCCGCGCAGCATTTTCTCGCCAATTTCCATAAATTTGCTGTCGTAGGCGATGCGATCCCCAACTTTGACTTTTCCGCTCACAGCATCCTTGCTTTCGCCGCCGATGTCGATGCGCAAATCGCTCACTTTAACAGGTGTATTTTGTCCAGCGGACTTGTGAATCGGTGTCCAGACAATCACGCCGGGGATATGCTCATCGCCAATTTTCACGCGCAATCCCGGCAGAATGCGTTCATCCACACCGCCCACATTGGTGAACTTAATCAGCCCATCGCCGTTAATCGCCGTGACCATGAAGCCGGTTTCGTCCATATGCGCATCCAGCATCACGCGCGGACGATTTTTCCCCGTGCCTTTTTTGATCGCCGTGATGTTGCCGATAGGATCAATGTGAATATCGGTCACATGTCCTTCAATCGCGCTGAAAATCACCTTACGAACCGCGTCTTCCTGCCCCGAAACGCCAATCGTCTCCGAAAGTTCCCGTAAAAGCATGTATTTCCCCTCTGCGTCAGTGCTCATCGTGCCTTCGCATTAAATTGCTTATGGCCTCTGTCGCTCTGAATCTCTGTTTTAAATTCTTCTCTTTCCATCTTTGCTTCTTCGTGCCTTTGCGTTGAATCTGCTTTGAATTCAGCACTCAGGACTTAGCACTCAGCACTTTCCCCTCGTCCCACTCAATCGCCTGCAAGAAATCCGCATCCAGTCCGGCGATGAAATGCGCCAGCAAACGCCCACCGCGATCAATATCACGCAGATCAATCGTCTCCACAGGCGAATGCATATTCCGCACTGGAATTTCCAGCAGCGCTGTCGGAATCCCTTCCAACGCCACCTGAATCGCCCAGGCATCTGTCCCACTTGCGCCCGGAATCAGATCATCCTGCAATTTAATTTCGTAAGTCGATGCCGTGTCCTTGATGCGCTGTAACAGCTTGGGATGGAAATTCGGCCCGATGCCAATCGCTGGCCCACCGCCCATCTCCATCGCTTCTTCGCTGTCCACTCCGGGCTGTGCCGCGAAGCACACATCCAGCGCAATGGCGATATCCGGCTTGATGTGATAAGCTGCTGTCGTCGCACCGAGCAGTCCCGTTTCTTCCTGTACAGTCGCAGTAGCGTAGACATCCCACTGGTGACTCATCCCCTGCAAATGATGCAAACAGGCGGTTACGGTTGCGACACAGGCGCGATCATCCATCGCCTTGCCTGCCACACGCTTGCCCTGCAATTCCAGCAGCGGCACATCCGTCGTCACCAGATCGCCAATCCGCACCAGTTGAGCCACTTCGTCCGCAGGCAGTCCCACATCAACGATCAGTTCATCGAACGTGGCGTATTTCTTCCGCGCACTGGCTGACAGCAGATGCGGCGGAATGCTGGCGATGAGTCCCGGCAGCGGCTTGCGCCCGTGTACCATGACGGTCTGCGACATCATCACCCGGTTATCCACGCCGCTGATACGATGCAGATAGATGAATCCATCGACCACATCCCGCACCATCATGCCAATTTCGTCCATGTGTGCCGCCAGCATGATTTTACGCGGCTGCTTCAGTGGCTTGGTTGCCCGTTTGATACCGATCAGACTGCCGAGCTTATCCTGTTCAGTCTCATCGACCAGTCCCGCCCATTCCTTGCGGATAATCTCGCGAATCGGCGCTTCATGCCCGGATGGCGCATGAGCCTCAACCAGTGTTTTCAAATGAGTCTTGATGTCAAACAAGGAATTATCCCCCTCGCGATGATGTAGGGACACGATAGTATCGTGTCCAGCTTAGACCATATGAATCAATTTACCCGCTGGCCTATCAACCGTTCAATTTTCGTCACGTCACGGACTGGCAGGCGCATCCGTCGGCACTGCGTCAAACGGCAGCGGTGTATCGGTTGGTATTGGTGCATCCGTCGGTGGCGGCACGGGTGTATCCGTCGGGATAGGCGTGTCGGTTGGTATCGGGATGGGTGTATCCGTCGGCAGTGGCAGCGGCGTATTGGTCGGCGGTTTCAGCGTCGGAGGCGGCGCATTGGTCGGGAAGGGTGTCAGTGTCGGCGCGGCAGTCGGAATTACCGGCGCATTAAAAATGTCGCGGTAGGCGGAATAACAACCCCTCCGCTGTTGTTGCTGCCCCCACCCGGCGGAAAATATTGCAAGGGTGTCGGCAGTAAAGGGCTAATTCCAGTAGGGGTGCCAACTATGGGTGTCAGCGTGGGAAACAGCGTATTGGTCACAATCACACCATTCCCAATAGGCGTATTGGTCACAAGCGGCGTTCCAACGGTTGCGCCGCGCGGTTTGGCGGTTCCCCACAGCAAAAATCCGACACAATAAAAGGGTGTCGTCCCAAAGATAATCACAAACAGGATGATGCGGATGATACGCCGCCGTTTTTCAATCGCCTCGATTGTGTAACCCATGTCCGTTCCTGCATCTGAGCCGAAAATTGGTTGATAAATATACCACAAAAAAAGACACGTCATATGGCGTGTCCTTAATCATTCATAGGAGATTTATCCCGCTTTACGGTGGCAGCGGTGTATCAAAGGGCAGCGGCGTATTCGTAATCGGCGGCTGAGTGGGCGGTGGCGCTTGCGTTGGTGGCGGTGCCTGCGTAGGCAGTGGTTGGAAAGTCGGCGTAGGTGAAAGAAAGCGCGTTGCAATGATCGCCGTTGGGAAGGTAGTCGGAACCGTAAAACTGGGGAATGGCTCCTGAGTTGGGAACACCGTAATCGCCAGCGGGGTGATACTCGCCACGCCCTGCACAGTAGCCGTTACAATAATCGGCCCAATAGTTGGTTCGACCTGCTGCTGTGTCGGAGGAGCAGGGTTGGAGTTACACGCTGCGGGGCAGTTCCCCACAGGAAAACACCCACGCAGTAAAATGGTATGGTGATGACGATAATCGTCCCCAGGATGATGCGCCAGTTGCGCCGCCGATTTTCAATCGCTTCTCGTCTGGAATAACTCACACGAATTCCTCTTGCCTAATCCGGTGATACATTCCACAACTATACCACATCAGACCCGCAAAGGGGTTGCGTTTCGATCTATTCCGCGCAGCGATCCACCGCGAAGATAAAATCATAGTCACCACTGTGAAGCTGGAGTTCGTTAGAAGTCAGCGCCCACAGACTGTTTCCCGAACCTTCCGCAAGCATCACGTTCTGACCACCGCTCAGGGCTTGCGCAACGCCGGTCTGAATCTGTTCGGCGCTTACCGTAAACGACTCGCCAGCCTGTCCAGCATCGGTGATGTCAATCACCTGCACACCGCCCGATTGACAGTACAGCGCTGCCGGAGCGGCTGCGTCCGCGCCGTTGATACGACCATCGCCGGAATTCCACTGTTCGACCAACTGTTTAATCGTGATCTGACCACTCTGAACCTGTCCGATAAACTCAATCAGGTTGACCAACTGCTCGAAATTCAGCCAGGTAAAGGTAAATCCTTGATAGGTGATTTCGCCCCCGGCGGGGTTAGCCGCCGCGATAGCCGCCAACAACTGTTGATATTCAGCCCAATCCTGTACCTGAAAGGCAAATTGCAGCGTATCGTATCCCAGATTGCCATCAATGACCCCGGTTACAACCGCATTGTCCTGAAGGATGACGAGATCGTTTCCGCCGCCGCCCGTATAAGAACCATTTTGAGCAATAATAGCCGCGATGATCTCCGCTGAAGCATCACCGTATACACTGCCGTTCACCGTACCATTGATGACAATCGTATCATCGCCCCCCGCCGTAAAATCCCCGTTTATATCGCCATTGGCAGTACCGTTATTGATAATCAGGTCGTCATCAGTAGCGCCTTCTGAGCCATCGCCAAAAATCGAACCGTAGTCTCCGCCGTTGACTGTACCGTTGTTAACTATGGTATCGCTGCCTGCGCCACCCCACAGACCATCATCGCTCATCAAGGTAGCGCCGTTGATCTGACCATCGCCAACCGTTCCATTGTTAATGATCGTATCGGACTGCGCGTTATTCGAGCTAAACCCACCTGTCCAGACATAACCATCCACAGTACCGTTCACCACAACCAGATCACTACCCGTGCTGCCATTGACAACACCGCTTTGATCGCCGTTACAGGTGATATTCTCTCCAGGGGGACTTTGTGTATTCGGCGTTGAATCACAGGGTGCAATCTGGGCATGGGCGACCCATGTTGTCATCAATAGCAAAATGAGGATAGTGGTAATGCTGGCAGATTTACGAAAGTGCATCATCGACCTTTATGCAGAGATTTCAACCTATTTACTTAGTATAAAGGGTAAAACCTTGCAAATGACTGCCAGTTTGTTAATAAATCGTCTTGACTTCCGAATTCTTGGTAAACCAGCTCACAATATCACTCCTGCGCTTCATCAGGATTCAGGTGATGCAGGCGGCGTGCATACTGAATCGCGAAATTCATACGCTTCAGGCTGCCCACCTCGCACGACAGCACATAGCCATCCGGGCCACCGCGTGATTGGTTGCGCGCGTGGGTAAATTCCGTGAAATCAACCCCTTCGCTCGAAACATCAATGTCACCCTCGCCCCAGATTTCTTCCATCACCTGCTTTACGGAGTCCCCTACCGGCTGCGGCTCTCCATCCACCATAATAATAAAATCGCGCCCATCCTGTAGACGCACTACCCCAATATAGACTTTTAACATACCTTATTCCCCTACCCTTTTTCCCTCAGAGTCATCTGAGATCAGATTCGCACGACAACTACCCCTAAGAATGTGGGGTATACAGAAGGTCGGAATTTACATACGCTTGAAGTTATAAATTTCCTGTAAAAATTTAGAAAATTCTGTAAGAAAGGATGTTACCCAGCATGGGGATTTACAAATGCAACCACCCAAAGTGCAAGGGACATGACACTTTTTCAAAATCCTGCTCTGAACCCATTATCCAGGATTACCCACCCCTGCACCGCTTTATTGAACTGCTGGAAACACAGTCAATGGAAGCGCTGTCCGAACAACCGACAGAACCCGTTCTGATTGTACGGCAGCCAATACCACAACCTGCTGTTGCCGCTGCTGGCGTGTCATCCAGCCCTAGCAAGCACTTCGACTTCTGGAGCGAATAATCCCGCTTTAACCACGTGGGCGGATCAACGTTGATCCGCCCTTACTTTATTTCAGTGCCTTGACCACTTTTTGCAGGTGTAGGAATGCCTGCTGCGCATCATTCAGCACATCGAATGCCACGCGAATCGCTGGCCCACGACGGCTTTCCTTCAAGGCCACTTCACCCTGTTTGGTACGCCCTTTGGCAATACGAATCAGCGCCCGTGCCTCCCCCAACTCCATACGGAAGGGGAAGGTTTTATCCTCGCGTTCTTCCGCAAAACGAATATAGGTGTTTTCCACCGCTTTCATCAACGCCACCACCGGGTCACGATCAGTCGTAGCATTTCGCGCCGCCCGCAGCAGTTCCAGATCGACCAATAGTTCACCTGCGTCAATAGCGGCATCCCCGCTGCGCCGGAATTTTTCCAGATCGATCAGCTTGAAGTCGATTTCGTTGTCATGTTCCGGATTTTCCCGCCGCTTCAAACGCCGTACCATGATATTGCGTGAATGCAAATCACCATGCATACAGGCGATTGGGAATTCTTCCAATTCCAGTTGACGGCGTACCAGATGCGCGATTTGATCCAGCAGGGAATGCTGCAATTCATTAGCGAATTCCGGCTTGCCTTCGCTTTCCAATAGCTTATTTTCCAGCATGTAGCTGAAAATCCGTCGGACATGCTGCTGCATCGGCAGCAAATACAATTGCAGCAGCAGCCCTTCCTGCACATAACGCCGCTGCCGTCCCTCGCCCTGATGCATCCGCAGCAAAAACAGGCCGAGTTCATTGACCAGCGCTTCATGAATTTGCGGCACTTTTTGCAGCACTTCGGAAAGCGTCCGGTAACGATGCAAATCCGCCATAATCACAAACGCGCGGCGGCGGTTTTCATCCACATAACTGGGCTGTGGGATATTGACGAAGCAGTCGCGAATACTGGCTGGCAGACGGGCATAATTCTCCCGTTCCAGATTCACTTCATCTACCGGCCCATATTTCACCACCAGCGAATCGGCATTCGGAATGTTCAGCCGGAACGAATCATCCTCCGGTTGCATCGGATTGGTGATGTACGGACGAATCCGCACCACATTGCTGTCGGACATCCCCAACCGCAGCGCTTCCGGCATCTTATCCAGATCAACATGAATCCAGTTTTTGAGCGCCTGACGGATGCTCTCGTTATCGGGCGGCTCAACCTGACGCTGCTGCTGCGAAGCCAAACGACGGTGAATATGCGCCGCTACCCACTGAATCAACGGTGCGCCCATATACGCTCGTACTGAAACCAGCGTCCGGCACACGATCAGCAGATAATCGTACCCACTGGGGAATAACGCGCGCAGCGTCCCGACGGCATTGTCGCCCGAAAACACGCTCCACCACAGTTCCATCGCGCGGCGGGCAGCCATCTCTAATTCGGGATGCACATCCGCCAGCGGCAGCAGATTTTCAATGACGTAGCAGGTGCTCAAAATCATTTCGCGCACGATTTCGCGGTGATCGGCAATCTGTTCCGGTGTAAGCTGCTGGCGACGCATGGCATCACCAATCGCCTTCATATCCGTACTCAGACCCCACACACCACCGCTCTGGTCAGCAATCGCGATCAGTTTATCCAGATGCTTCTTGAGTTGAGCCGGGGTTAGTTTCCCCTTTAAATCATGCCGCAGTCGCAGTGCCAGCGCCAGATCCTTATCGCGCTGGTTGGCCTGCACCATCCGCGCCGACCAATCACGCAAATCGGCCTCGGACATGATGCCGTTCAGCACACCAGCTTCACGCGCCTGTGCCATCACCTTGACCGCCCACAACGTATCGAACACTGGCCCACCTGCCTGAATATCGAAATAATCATCGGCAGTGCGCTGTAAAGCAAGCTGTTCCAGACGCGGCAGCACAAACTCACTCTCCGGGCGCAGACTGAGCAGCGCTTCCAGTCGATTCATCTCTACCGGGTCAATCCGGCGGTGATTCTCGTTCGGGAACGGCGTAGCGAACCAATCCGCCGCCTCGATCAATTCTTCCTGATTGGGCGTGAAGCCATACGCCAGCAGGGCAACGGTGTAGTGCTGCGTCACGCGCACCGCGTTGGCGGAAATCTCGCCTCGCGAGTCTTGCGGATCGCTCAGAATCAGTTCTGGAAATTCCGCCCGCGCCCGTAACAAATCCAGCACCAGATCACCGAGCGTCTTTTCCAGATCAGGCAGTTCATAACGTGTTTTCTTAACAAGGGGTTCTGCGATCATGGTCAAAATTCACAATAAACATTCAAATTGACGTTACGGAATTTTAACAGCTATACCGGGCGAATACCAGCAAGGGAAATTCCCAGGGTAGCCATTACAACATTACTGCCCTCGCAAAGGCTCGATTTATTCCTTCGCCGCCCACTGGCTTGTGTGTGACAACTGACGGCTACGGCTTCAGGAGTTCCCACAACTGCCCGATCAAATGGCGATTACGTGTAAACAGGTAGACCAGCATCGCCGTTAGGAAGAACATCGCGAAAATCAGCCCCCAGATCAACGGAGTGGGTGCTACAAACTCGAACAAATCCGGCAAGAGGAAAGGCGCAAGCATGGTCAGGAAAGCCAGCACAGCCCCGGTCACAGTCAACCGCCATTCACGCATCATCGTGCGCGGCTCAAAAATCTCAACGCCGTGTACATTCCAGAAGATCAGGATGCCGTACAGTCCAATAAACATCGTCACAGCACTACGAGCCGTCTCAATCGGATCCTGAGCAGCACTAAAAAACACACTCGCGTACATAATCGCCAGATTCACCGCGCCGATCATCCCGGCGATAATCACATATTCCAGCACATCCCGCCGGAATTTCTCCATCTTCGCCGGACGAATAATCTTGAAGGCGATCAGTGTCGCCGGAATATTGACCGTCCCGAAGGTAATCCAGCTAATCTGAATCGGGCTGGTCGGAAAAGGCAGGGTCATGAATCCGACGAACAAAATCAGCACGATGTTATAAAAATTTTTCGCCAAAAACAGCTTGGTCGTGCCGTAAATCGACTGCGTGATCGCTTTACCCTCTTCGAACGCTTTCGGCAAGGTGGACATGGCGTTGTTCAACAGGACGATTTCAGCCACATCCTTGCTGATTTGTGCGCCGTCGTTCATCGCAATCGCCAGATGTGCCTCTTTCAAAGCCGGGACATCATTCACACCGTCGCCTACCATCGCCACATACTGTCCCTGTCGCTTCAAAGCCGCGATGATGCGTCGTTTCGTTTCCGGCTCGATTCGGGCGAACAAATTGGCGCTCATAACCGCCGATTCGAGTTCCGAATCCGCCATCATATCCAGTTGATCGCCCGTATACGCCTGTGAAACCCTCATGCCCGATGCTTCCGCGATTGTCTTGACCGTTTCCAGGTTGTCGCCGGAAATCACCTTCAGTTCAACATTCTGTCGGCGGAATGATTCGAGTGTTTCCTGAATATCGGGGCGAATCTGGTCGCTCAGGATAATCAAGGCCAGCGGTTCGGTCTGTGCAGCTAAATGACCATCAGCAGGCGCTTCATTGGATCGAGCGAAGGCCAACACACGCAAGCCCTGTGCCGCGAGTACCGATGCATGTTTGGCAGACTCCGCCTGAACATCCAGCAAGCGCTCCGGCGCGCCCATAATAAGAGTCTCTTCAGTGAAAACAACAGCGCCCCATTTGCGGCTGGAATTGAAAGCGATTTCGCTCACTTTCGTGGAGGACGATCCTCCATTCAGGGATTGAGTCTGCAAATACTCGGCTACTGCGCTGGCGGTTCGGTTGCGATGTGCCAGACTGCCAGTGTAATGTAGTAAACGGGTTTGTATATCGTCGTTTGAATAACCGTTGAGCGGTTGAATTTCCGTCACCGTCAGGATATTGCGGGTCAGCGTCCCGGTTTTATCGAAGCACAGCACGGTCACATTCGACATCGACTCGACAGCGTTCACGCGCTGAATCAGGGTCTGAAAACGGGTGATGCTGATCGCGCCAATCGTCAGCGAGAGAATTGCGGTCAGCACTAATCCCTGCGGCACAATACTGCTGGCGAAAACCACCATACTCCGAACAATATCAAGCGGGGTAATGCCGTTCAGATAACCAGCAATGAACAGCATCGGCATCACAATCAGCATGATGACAACCGTCACCTGTACCAGTGCGGAAATCCGGTGCTGAATCGGTGTCTGAACATTTTTATAGACTTTGGCAATCGTCGAGAGGTTATTGATGGTGCTTTCTTTGCCGACACGTGTCGCGACCATCATCCCGCTTCCGGCAATGCAAAACGAGCCGGAACTAACCTCACTGCCATCTTCCTTAAAGATAGCGTCCGATTCGCCCGTGAGCTGCGATTCATCAATTTCCAGCGCATCGCTGTGAATAATGCGTCCATCCACGACAATGCGATCACCGGGTTCGAGCGGGATAACATCATCCTTGACCAGTTGAGCGCTGGGAACCTGTGTCAACTGTCCATCACGATAAACTGAGATGGGTTTTGCGGCGAGTTCAGCCAATTGGTCAAGCTTGCGTTTGGCGCTGATTTCCTGAAATGTCCCCAGAATGGAATTGGTAACGACGCTGAAACCCGCAAAGACAGCCGTTGAATAATCGTGTAGAGCAATAACAACAATCAGCAGGATAAAGAAAATAATATTGAACAGATTGAATACATTATCGCGAACAATCTGCCACGCACTGCGCCCCACTCGCGCCTTAAAATTGTTACTCTCGCCCCGTTTCACACGCTCGGCGACTTCAGCAGCAGTTAATCCGGTTGGGATAGTCGTCAAGTTATGCGCTCCTCTGGTGAAATATGGTGCAAATGTTACCATATTCCAAAGAGCGGCGCTTGGATGCTTACAGCGTACACAGCGCGAGGTCGAGTCTTGACGCGGGAGATTGGATTGGTATAATTTGTTTTTGTAAGGCTCCGTAGCTCAATTGGCAGAGCAGCTGACTCTTAATCAGCGTGTTCTGGGTTCGATTCCCAGCGGGGTCACAAAGTCAAAACCTCACGTCAAAGTGGGGTTTTTTATTTTCTGGCGAGTTAGTCATAAAGCAGCGGAATTGATGAAAACGGCTGGTGCCTCGCGTGTTGTTGCGGCGGCGGCGGAGAAAAAGTGCCGCCGCTGATTTTGCTGCGGCGTGAAGCTGCCAGTTTCCAGTCACCAGATGCCAGTTGAAAAGAGCTACCATCACATTTGGCAGGACAGCAATCGTGGTCGGTATGGATGCAATTGGCGCTCATTGACATGCATTCCCTCGCGTGAAATGGTGGAAATGGCGGAGAAACGGTGAGGGAAGAGTTTCCCTCAAAATGCTGTGGCGGTGATTGACAGTCATTAAGATCAGCTTCCATCACTTTTGGCAGGACAGCAATCATACTCATCCCAGACGGCAACGATTGCAGAAACAGAGGGAGGGGGGTGTGCTGCAATGCTACGGGGAAAGTGTGCAATGTTCGCCCTTTCGACGGGAAGAATTTGCTGCAATCTTTGCCCTTTGACACTGCACAATCCTTCTCAAAATCTGCTTTCAACCTGTGTCCAGCGTTTCATGCGGTGCGACCCCACCCCCAGCCCCTCCCCACTCGCAAGCTCCTGGAGAGGGGAGAAAAGGCACTGTTTTTGGAAAATTCCGCCTCATGGTTAAGCGTCCACCGTTTCATGCGGTGCGGTCATACAAGCGGCAGGACAACGTTAACTGTAAAAACGGCTGCCGAAAGCGGCGGCTGCCGAGGGGGTGTGACGGCTGCCACGGCTGCCGTTTCCGGAGATTGCGATAACCCGTTTATTGCCTAAATTAATGTGCCTCATGTCGTTCATCTCCACCATTTCGCGTGGTGCTACCATACAGGCAGTTTCAGAGTACACCAGAACATAAGTCCTTGTCAAGTTATAATAAATAAACCGACAGTACCTTCACTCACAAGAGGATTCGAGTTGGGGGAAGTTTGCGATTTTGCCGCCAGAGGCTTGTCCGGTATTCAATCGGGATTGTCGCGTATTCTGCCGCCGGGGGTTAAAAACCACCCGGCTAGAGGGTGCGGCGGGAAGTACGCTAAAGCGCACTCTGACCCGCCTGGAGAAATCCAACTTGCGCATCAAAATAATCATATCCTGCCATCCATCCTCACATTCGGATGCACCCTTTTGATTCCTCAGTGTTATCCTATATAGAGAAACGCCTTATAATATATTAGTTTGAGCTTGTCTGCACTTTATTTCGACAAGCTGAAACGCCAGCGACGACCCGCTCCGACCAGGCGGAAAGTTACCAAACCGCTCTTTGTTCACAAATCGTCCTTTTTTGAGCGCCTTCGCGAAAAGATAGGTCTATAAAGTCAACACTTCTGTCCAAAACCTTATATGAAAACGCTAGATGGAATAGTTTATCTGGGAGATCATATTCAATGGCAAAGGTAGAACTTACAGGCAATGTAACAAGCACATCCTCCACACCAGACAATGTTGTGGCTTCAATTTCTAATGGATTGTGCTTTGTTATAGCACCTATAGGTCATGCGGGAACGCCAGAACGTCTTCATTCCGACGAGGTATTTACCAGAATCATTGAACCCGCAGCAAGAGAGTGTGACTATGAGCCTAAACGTGCGGATCATTGGGATAGTCCGGGATTGATCCACTATGACATGATAGAAAGTATTGCAAAATCTCCTCTTGTCATCGCAAATCTTAGTGGCAATAACCCAAATGTATATTACGAACTTGCCCTAAGGCATACGCTAGAAAAACCAGTCATCATCATTGCCCCAGATTACGAAAATTTGCCATTCGATGTGATAGGTAGCCGAGCTATACTTTTCAACTTAGCATCTCTCCAAAGCGTAGAAAACTGTCGTAAAGAGATTGTAGATCAAATCAAAGCTATCCAGAAATCGCCCGATGATTACTATAATCCTATCTCCCATACACTTGATCTAATAACTGCACTGGATGACGCACAATTTACGTTTCGCGATGTCCGTAAAGCACTTTCGGGAATTCCGGATTTATATGGCAAAGATATTGTAAAACAATTCGTAAGGGTGCATTTCAATTTAAGAAGTCAAGGGATTCTTACCAAACGAGACCTTCGAGAGTTAATGACAAATCAGCGTATTCTGGAAATATTGCGGGAATTGTATCGTGATGAACTGCTTCGTGATGTTGACCATCCGCTTGATCCAATTGCTATCTCAACTTGGGGGGCATCTTTGTACATTAGCGCTCAAACTGATGATGAAGAACAACTTCAAGAAGCAATTATGCAGGTAAGGGCACAACTGCGTAATACTAGCGAATATATCCAGGTGCACGGAGACCTGATTATACATTCTGCCCCATATGGTGCAGATAGTAGGTGGATTGACGTTACTCTAACTCTTCAACGCAAAGTAGTTAACGGTAGACTTGCGATTAAAGCCAGCCATCTTGATTTTGGAGTCAAAGACCCGGCAGAAGGTGTCAGGAAACATCTCACAATTGAGTATTCATATAAAGGGCGTAGGTATTGGGCGGAGTTCGAAGAAGATGATCCTATCGAACTTCCGCCAAGTATTATTCTCACCCAATCAGGCGAGATAAAGACAAACAATCTAGAGTAAAACAGAAATCCTCTTAATCAGCGTGTTTGGGATTCGATACCCATCAGGGTCATCAATCAGCGAAATCGACGAGGAGACTAGCATCATTCGCCTTCAGGATTCGTGCCGGAACGCCGCCGACAATGACATTATCCGGCACATCCTTGACCACGACGCTTCCGGCTCCGATCTGGACGTTACTGCCGACGCGCACCGGGCCGATAATGCAGGCATTCGCACCCATCGTCACATTATCGCCAATCTGAATGCTGCCGTGTGGATGCCCTTTACCGAGCCGG
>JBGAGR010000193.1:0-15290 GCA_044226645.1 Aggregatilineales bacterium | reverse complement strand
TAATCGCCGAGGCGTTTTGCCTGCAAGTTGCCTTGCCCATCGTAAGCCATTTCCTCGCAGTGGGCATAACCGAGCGCCTGAGTCATGCCGCCTTCAACCTGTCCTGCTGCTGTAATCGGATTAATGGCGATGCCGCAGTCCACCGCCATCAACATGCGATCAACCGTCACCTGTCCCGTTTCCATATCGACAGTCGCTTCGACAAACTGTGCCGCGAAGGGTGGGGGACTCAGTTCGCTCATATGGCTGGCGGTTGCCATAATCTGGTGCTGGTTAGCCTGATGCAAACTGTGCAGCGCTACCGATTCTAACGAAATGCTGCGTCCGTCTCGGTGAACGACTTTGCGGTCTTCCAATTCCAGATCATCGACCTTGCATTCCAATATATAATCAGCGGCATGTTGCAGAATTTGCAGGCGCACATCTTCGGACGCTTTCAAGACCGCGCCGCCGCTGACATAGGTCGTGCTGGATGCATAAGCCCCGGTATCGAACGGCGTTATATCGGTATCCGATGCGTAGACCACAATATCATTGAGCGGCACGCCCAGCGTTTCGGCGGCAATCTGCGCCAGTACGGTATCCGCGCCGGTTCCCAGATCCGTCGCGCCGAACAGCAAGTTAAATGAACCGTCGTCATTCAGCTTGATACTGGCAGCGCCCATGTCCAGACCCGCGATTCCCGTTCCGTGCATGGCAACCGCCAATCCTATTCCTTTGCGCAGATGCGGCTTGCCGGGAACGGTGCGTTCGCGCCCACGCTTTTCATACCAACCCATCGCGCGTGCGCCAATGTCGATGCATTCGTCCAAGGCACAGGTTGACACTTTTTGTTCAATACCCTCACGGCCTTCACCTAATGCCACTGACATGACCAGTGTATCGCCCACCTTGATGGCATTGCGGCGTTTGAATTCCAGTACATCCATACCTAAAGCCGTCGCGATTTCCTCGACATGGGTTTCCAGCGCGAATAATGCTTGCGGTGCGCCATAACCACGATACGCTCCCGGCGGCGGGATATTGGTATAGACCACATCGCAGAGGAAATGGCTGTACGGGGCGTTATAGGTCGAAAGTGCGCGGAAGCCGGATACCATTAGAACGGTTAGTCCCTGTGTCCCATACGATCCAGTATTGCCGATGATATAGCATTCCGCCGCGACGATTTGACCGTCATTCGTTACGCCTGTCTTGAAGCGTATGATTTCCGGGTGGCGGCTGCGTGCGCTGGTGAATTCCTGCTCGCGTGTGTATTCGAAGCGCACCGGGCGACCTGTCGCGATGGTCAAATGTGCGCACAGGTCTTCGATGAGAAGTTCCTGTTTGCCACCGAATCCACCGCCGATGCGCGGTTTAATCACACGGATGCGTTTGACGGGCAGGCCGATGAGCGGCGCGACCATGCGGCGAACGTGGAAGGGAACCTGAGTGCTGGTGCGGATGACCATGCGATCATCTTCGTCCCACCACGTAACGACTACGTGTGGCTCGATGCTGCACTGCTGCACCTGATGGACACGATACTCGCCTTCAAAAATCTGATCAGCCTTTGCCCACTGTGCGTCCGCATCGCCGACTTTTGCATCAATGTGATGGACGATGTTGCGTTCCCGGTCATAAATATGGGTGACTTCCGGGTCGTCATGGATAATCGGAGCGCCCAACTGCATGGCGGCTTCCGGGTCAAACACAGCAGGCAGCACTTCATATTCCACGTCAATCAGCTTAAGCGCCTCTCGCGCGATTTCCGGTGTTTCCGCCGCAACCACCGCCACCCGATCTCCTACATAACGCACCTTGTTATCCAGACACACTTGATCGTAAGGGCGGGGATTCGGATAACTTTGTCCGCCAGATGCATACAATACGCGCGGAATGTCCTCGTAGGTCAGCACCGCCTGAACACCGGGCAGGGCACGAGCGCGGCTGGCATCAATGCGCTTGATTCGAGCATGAGCATGAGGGCTGGTCAGCAGCGCCGCATGGAGAATGTCGCGCATTTCGATGTCGTCGGTGTAAACAGGTTTGCCTGCTGCCAGCTTGACCGCATCGACTTTCGGCTCGGATTTACCAACCGTGTGGCGGCGATCTAATTCTGGCGGTGTGATAATCAGCGCCGGGATGGTTTTGGTTTTGATTGGGCCAGTATCGCCGCCAACATCCCCGTTACCACCCGATTCGAAATGCCAGGGCGCATCAAACAAACCGGGAGGCGCAGGGATGCCGCGCTGCAAGGGTTCATAAGGCGGCACTTCCTCGCCACGCATGACCGCCGCTGCGCGTAAAATCGCCTGAACCGGTTTGACATACCCCGTTTCGCGATCCAGCACACCGGCAATCGCCGCGCGGATTTCTGCTTCTGTCGGATTCGGATTTCTTTGCAGCAGGGCATAGGCCGCCAGAATTTGTGCCGGGGTGTTGTAGCCGGATTGAATCCCACCCGTTTCGATAAACGCCTCTTGCAGCGGATGTAAATTGCGCGATGTGCCCAGTCCTTCCAGCGTCAAAATCTCGTGACCATCGGCCTGCGCTGCCAGCATGGTTTGTGAATTAACGGGCTGACCGTCCAGCAGAATCGCGTCCGAGCCGGTTTCGCCGTGTTCATCGCCAAATTTGATGCTGAAATAGCCTTCGCGCCGCAGCACACGCAGCAAGCGCTCATGTGGCAGCGCATCAAAAGTTTTCTGTTCGCCGTTAATCGTAACATTAATCTGCATTTTATTTTCCCGTCAATCCCAAAAATCGGTTTTGTAGTAACTATAAATAATTAAAGTCCCGGATGCTAATGTCGTGCCGGATGGGGAAGGTGTCACATTTGTCCACCGAGGAAGTGAAACGATTACAGGTAAATCATCTAGACCGCTAGAGTTGATCGTCATTATCCGGATGTTGGCACATTTATAAACTTGGCTATGGTGACAGTACGATTCTGATGGATAGTTTAGTTTGTGGCTTATACCATCAACACTATGATATACAAGTTCGGAGCCATCAAGAGAAAATATCGTTAGCAGTCCATTACCTTGTGCGTCTGGTGTAAATGGAAAGGTAAATTTCTCGTAGTAATGCTGCACATCTTCAGCGGAATCCTTTGTCCAGTAATACAACACCTGCCATCCTACACCCCCGCCGTAATAGCCATATGCTTCACCTACTTGCTTTGTGTTAGGATACAGCCTCAAATCCCATCGAACCCGAATATCAGGCCACCAGAACAGGAAAAAGCAAATCAGTATGGGAGCCATCAAAACTAACACGCCAATTGTGATGGCAATCAGTTTGCGCCGACTGTATTTGAATAGTCGCATCTAGCTACACCATAAACCCGTATACTCAATGTCAAAGTTTAGACGACATCAACACTGATTTCTTCGATACCCACAAACTCCGCAAGGTTTTCAAGTGGCTCATCCAGTTCTTCAAGGCACAACTCGATAACTTCCTTGAGGTTTTTGCGGAGTTCCTCAAGAGTATCGCCCTGTGTATGCGCACCTGTGATGCTGGGGACACTGCCAATATACACGCCTGTTTCGAGGTCACGCTCAATATAGGCCGTAAATGTTTTCATGTTTACAATTACTCCTCAATTCACCCCAATATTTCTCCCACCGCTCGCGTACTTCATCCTCTGTCCCACTGTTGTTATATGCAGGCGAAATCAAATCAGCGCACAACGTCAATGAGAATGATTTCGCTTACAGATTGGTTACTTTCCAGCCAAGTGAATCGAGAATATAGATGAGGTCGATCTGTGTTACGCCAAGTTGTGCAGCAGCATAACCCAGCGAACAATTTGCGTCCCGAAACTCCCGATACCACGTATCCAGTGCCACTTCAAAATCATCATGGCTTAGAGGAGGTTGAAGATTGTTGGCTCTGGCCTTAAGGAAATCCTGATAGACCTCATCGGAAATTGCTTGAGCGATCATTCAATAGTTACCTCGCTGACTTTGAATATCGTGTGAGCAGTGTATGCCGGAGAATATCGCCGTTCTGCTGATTTTATCATATCGAGAGCATCCTGTTTGGGGAGTCCGTGCTTTTCAACGAGGAGTATCAACAGATCGAGCAAAAACATGGGCTTTAAACCATATCGCGTCGAAACAACATACGCCTCTTTGTCATCAATAATGGTCAGTAAATGAGGTGAAACCAACCCCAGCCGAATAACACCGCAGTCCGTTTCATGGAGTTTATAAAAATCAGAGATAGTTGGAGTAATTGGAGCAGGAATTACATGAATCTGGCCTGCATTGACCAGTCGTTTTGCAATTTGCGCATCGGATTTCTCGTACTGAACAGTCACTTCGCGTTCTACCGCATCCGTGATATACACATCAGTATATTCAAGAAACGGTTGAATCATCGGCTGGTTGGCAATTTTGAAAATGCAAAGTGTCACTAATGGTGAGGTGTCTAAGAGTACCGATGCCTTGTCCATTTATCCTCAATCTTTGTTATCCACCAGGATTTTTACTGTCTTTGAGCGTTTCCCAATATTTCTCCCATCGTTCGCGTACTTCATCCTCTGTCGCGCCATTGTCGTAGGCAGGGGACATCAACGCCGCAGCCCATTTCACTTCCACCAGCACCACTGCCCGAATTGGACTGGTCGAGCCGCGATCATGATAAAACAGGATGATGTCCTCGAACAACTTTCCGCTGTTGAGTACCTGCGCGATGCCCTTGAAACGATACCCCTTGCGCAGGATTGGGTCAACTACATTGATTTCTACCGCCGGATTCAACCGCAGATTAGCGATTGTCCCCGGCGAGCGAATATCTGCGAATACTAGATGGTCATCATCCCAGACCGTAGTTGTGCCCTTCGGTGATAGATTCGGCAGACCGTCCGGCGTAACCGTCGCCACAAAACCCAATTTTTGTTCGTTCACGACCCGCTTCATATCGTCGGTCAGGATGCCCATGTAGACTGCTTTCCACTACGATTTTGGTGATACAAAATTGACGAAGCGCAGTTCCATGTGCGCCACAAAACTGGATGGGCTGGGAGTCATATTTTTGCGTTCCGGGTCATTGAAGTAGGCTTCTTCCGCCTTATCCCAATCATCGCCATCATAGGACATCAACCAGAAAAAGCGTGTTTCGCCTTCCGGAATCCAGCCGCCCTGAACCTTGAAACCATGCTTTTCCCGCACACGACAAACACCCTCGCGCCAGATTTTGAGAAATTCGTCCATCTGACCCTTGTTGATGGTATACATGCGCAGTTGTAAACGCCCCGCCATTGATAATCTCCCTCTATAGTCATTTATTGGCGATATTACTCTGCCGGAGTATTCTTGCGCAATGACCACAGCTAACAATTGACATTTCTTTTATTAAATGCTGTTTTCTTAGAAATCCATTTGCCGTGAAAGCAAATCCTCGGTTATAGTCAGGTATATGAGGAATGTATAAACGGTAAGGAGCCGCCCATGCGCACATTCGGCAAAATTCTTTGGCGCTTTATGGTAGTTTTTTCATTTATCGTCAATATTATTCTGGTCATTGTCCTGATTGTGCTGGGATTGACCATTTTTGACATTAAGCACAATATCGCCCAACCGCTGATCGAGGGGTTACACAGCAGTTTCGTCGGGTTGAATGACGCGACCATTGACTGGACGATTCCGGTACGGACATCCATTCCGCTGAATACCAGCATCCCCTTGAATACCAGCATCCCGCTCAATACGGATACCACCGTTGTGCTGACCGATAATGTGCCATTGAATGGTATTGCCGTTACGCTGGATATTCCGGGTTTGAATGCCTATAACGTGGCGGCGGTAGTCAATCTTACGCTTCCGAAAGATACTGCCTTACCGGTGCATTTGGATTTGAGCGTTCCGGTCAATCTGCAAGTACCTGTTGATCTGGATGTCCCGGTGTCGCTGGATGTACGGGCGGTTATTCCGTTGAGCCAAACTCAACTGCATGACCCGGTGGAAAATCTGCGCCTGCTGTTTGAACCGATTGTGCGTTTGCTGGGCAATTTGCCCGATGATTTCGGGCAGGTGGGAACCTTCGCCAGTCAGATGCTCAGTGGCAATCCGCCGAACCTGCTGGCGGAAACGCCCTACAGCGAAAATCCCTGGCCCGGATACTCCATCACAGCGGGGCTTAATTACAATCTCGGTAATGAAAATGTCCCAGCCGCTAATCTTCCTGTGCAGACCGGAATCATCCCGAAAGGTGGTATTCCCGCGCTCGATCAGGCGATTCGCGGCGATGCTTATCAGGCAGGTGGCCCCGTAGATGCTAATGCGCAGGCCGAAAGTGCCTTACAACAGCAGCCCATCCCGCCGGAGACCTACAACGGCCACGTTGATGACATGATTACCAGTCCATTGAAGCAGGCCATGGGGCTGGTTCCGAATCCGCCTTCAACAACGGGTAATAACACAGGCGGTCAACCTGTGGATACCGGAACAGGGGGAACCGGGCAAAATGTGCCGCCCACCACGCCCGGTGGTGATTTAGGTATCCTCTCCACACCGCAGCCCGGTGGCTGAGTGAAGTAATCAAAAAAGCAGAGGCAGATCGAAATTCTGCCTCTGTTTGTCGTAGAGCACTCATCGAGTCTAAGCCCTGAACAAATGCTAAAATTGGCATATAATGGGTTGCACTGTTGAGTTATCCAACTCAGCATTTATTGAGTCATCTCACGAGGATTGTATGCCCAAGCCAGAACCGCGCCCCCGCATTTGTGATTACGAAGGTTCGAATTACCGGACGGAATTCTGGGAAGGAAAAGGTCGCGATTACGAAGATCGCGTTGAGCGGATTGCCTTGCATCGCTTACTGCCTTCGCATGGACGGCGCTTACTCGAAATCGGGGCAGGCTTTGGGCGTTTGACCGATGAATATCATGCTTACGATCAGGTCGTCCTGATGGACTATTCCTATTCGCAGCTTCGTTACGCTCAGGAATTACACGGCACATCGGATCGTTTTATCTATGTTGCGGCGGATGCTTACAGCCTGCCATTTCGCGACGGTGTTTTTGATGGCGCGACCATCATTCGCGTCATTCACCATATCGCCAAAGCGGGCATGGTATTGAAGCAGGTACGACGTGTCATGGTTCCGGGCGGCGTATTCATCCTCGAATATGCTAACAAGCGCAACATCAAAGCCATGATTCGGTATGCGCGGGGTACACAGCCCTGGAATCCCTATGACCTCGAACCCGTCGAATTTGTCGAACTCAACTTCGACTTTCACCCCGAATATATGCGTCATCAATTGGAAAATGCGAATTTTAATCTCAAGCGCAGCATTCCTGTGTCATTCTTCCGCGTTGGCGTACTCAAGCAGTTCATGCCCACTGGACTGCTGGCCGGGTTAGATGGCTTGCTGCAATTGACCGGGCTGCACTATACGCCGAGTATCTTTACCCGCAGTGTTGCCAAAGGCGATTCGCCCAATAATCTGAATGCCGCCTCAATTTTTGTCTGCCCTGAATGCGGCGGCGAACTGGTTCAGAAAGGCGATGTGCTGACCTGTAAGGGATGCCACCATCGTTGGGCGATTCGGGATGGCATCTATGACTTCAAAGCACCTTTGGACGAATAGGACTCACAGTTCTTCCAGATGTCCTTTGACCCAGGCGCGGTAAGCGGTTTGCAGGGCTGCTGTTTTAGCGCCCGGTTTGCCGTCTCCGATAGTTAAGCCATCAATTTCGATAACGGGAATAATCCCCCGGCTGCTGCTGGTGATGAATGCTTCCTGAATGTTCGGCAGGTCTTTTACATTCACCGCCTCTTTTCGCAGTGGGATGATGTCAGGCGCAACAGTAAATACGATTTGCTGGGCGATTCCCGGCAGTGCGCCTTCGCCAGCGGTACGCAGTTCCCCGTCCATAATCGCGTAAAAATTGCTGGTCATGCCTTCCAGAATAGTCCCATTTTCGTCCAGTAGCAGCCCGGTATAAATCCCATTTGGCAGGATGAAATGCTCACGCTCATGCATCCATCCGGTAGTCTTGGCAGCCGGATTGTTCCGTGCGCTGTCGGGTAATGTGACACAGCGTACTCCATTCTCATAGACTTCTGGCGCAGGTGGTGTGAACGGCTCGACAGACAGAATGAACTGGTCGCAGTGATCGCGCGATACTGTAATCCGAAAACGCACATCGCCATAATTCGCTTCTTTAATGACCTGCCGCAGCGCTTTTCGCAGGGCAGGGCGATCCAGCTTCATGTCAATATTTTCTCGCCGCGCCGAGTCTTCCAGGCGATCAAGATGCGCATCCAGTTTGAGAACCTGAAAAGTATTAAAGGTATTGGCGACGGTATAAACACCATCATGGGGTTCATATTGAGCGGCTTCGGCTAATGATGCCGCCGTGTAGGGGACAGGTTGCAGACCATCGGAAGTCAGGAGTTCGATCAGGCAGGGCATAACAGGCTCCTTTCAGGTTCAAAATCAGACCACTGCCCATTATACCGGGAACGGCGAAATCTTCTCGTCACAATGCAGAACCATCTTTGTATGAAATTCATCGGAAAGCGACTCTTGCAGTTTGAACGCCCCTTGTTTATACTACTCCTCACGACGTTTTAAACGCCGTGTTCGCCAAGGTAGCTCAGTTGGTAGAGCAATGCACTGAAAATGCATGGGTCCCCAGTTCAAGTCTGGGCCTTGGCACCACACTCAAAAGCTCGCCCCCTAAGGACGGGCTTTTTTGTTTCCCGTCTTCTGGCGACGTGGCAAATTTGGACTAAAATGGTAAATCGAGGATGTTTATATTGGTATAGGTGGAACACGGCTTATGGTTAGATGGCGATATGGGGTTGTTTGGGTTGTGATAACGCTTCTGATGGTCGGCGTATTGAACCTCACACCACGCGCCAGTCAGGCTCAGTCTCCCGGCAGTGAAGCTTGTCCCGCGCTGGTTGAACTGGCACTCACTCAGGTTGGCAATAACTGCGCGAACTTGTCCCGTAACAGCGCTTGCTACGGCTTTAATCGTGTTGAATCGACTTTTACTCAGCCCGTCAGTCAGGGGTATTTCACCGCACCAGCTGATCGTGCTGATCTTGTGGATATGAAGACCATTCAATCCACCCCGCTCGATTTAGCCTTGAATCAATGGGGCATCGCGGTGCTGAATGTGCAGGCCAATGTTCCAGATACACTGCCGGGACAGGCGGTGACATTTCTCCTGATGGGGGACACGCAGGTCGAGAACGCGGTAGACCCGGCGCAGACCGTTGCGGGTATTACCGTCATTACCCAGACAGCAACCGCCTTGCGCAGTGATCCACAGGCCAACAGCGCCGTTGTCAGCGAGTTGGGCGCGGGTACTGTTTTGCAAGCCGATTCGCTCAGTTCCGATGGCAGCGCCATTCATGTGTCAACCGATGCGGCATCGGGTTGGATTGATGTCACGTCAGTGAACCCCACGCCGCAGATTGCCGCATTAGCATCCGGAGATATAGCAGCCCGTTCGCCCATGCAGGCTTTTTACTTCCGCACCGGGCCAGGGCAGACCACCTGTAGTCAGACTCCTTCTCTGCTGGCGATTCAAAGCCCGGAGAATATCAAAGTGGATTTGACCGCTAACGGCGCGAATATCCGTCTGGGATCACTCATTACGCTGGAAGTGCTTCCCGGTGGGGACTTAATGAAGTTAACCACGCTGGAAGGGAACGCCACGTTGAATCCCGGCGAGCCGGACGAGGTGAGCGTGCCTGCTGGTTTTAGCACCACGCACTGTCTGGCTGACCCTGCCAGTTTAGGCCTGGATGGTGAAGCTAACGATCAGAATGTGGGCGATAATTGTGAATGGGAACCTCCCACGCCAACCAATCTTGATGATCTCGACCAGGGACAGATTGTTCAGGCTATGCTCGAACGGATGCGACTCGCAGCAGCCAACACCACTCCGACACCGGAGATTACACCCGAAGCAACGGAAGCTGTTGAACTGACCGATTGCCCTACCGGAACGACATTGTTTCATGTCGTCAGCGCGGGCGAAAATCTCTACCGTATCAGCCTGAAATACAGCACCAGCGTTGGCGCGATTATGCAGGCCAACAGTCTGACGGATGCCAGCCTGATCTACACTGGGCAGAGGCTGACTATTCCCTGTGGATTGGATATTGGCATTCCGGCTCTGCCCAATGTTCCGACAGCACTGCCGGGGTCAACCGTTAGCGGTGTAGACTGTGCCCCATTCCGCGCGACTTCTCCGCTGGATGGATTGAATTATGGCAGCAATACCTTCTATTGGGATGCTGCTCCCGGCGCGGATGGCTACCGCGTCAATATCTACAACATTGACGAAAAGGGCGGTGCGTTGGTCAACGCATTCACAAGCAGCGGCGGTACGACCAACCTGACGGCTGACATAACGATTGAATCGGCTGGTTATGGCTTCCTCTTTGCCTGGGATGTACAGGCACTTTCGAATGGACAGGTCGCCTGCACCTCGAACCGCTATAACATACCCCGTGCCCCCCAGCCCGCAGTAGCAGGTTCGTCCGGTTTTACCGCAGGATGGTCATGTCTGAGCTTCGCCACCCTCAGATTTGATTTTTCCAATATGCCGTCTGGAACGAGTGCAGTGGTCATTCGATACAGCTTTTCAGGTGCTGGAGTTCCAACTCCATCATCAGGTTTCCGGGTTGTTGTGCCACCCGATCCCGGTAAGGCGACGCTTTTCGGCGGCATGAGTTTCACCACTTTTAATGCAACCATAACGGCGATTCCTTCCAATACCACTATAGGACTACCCGGCAGCTTGACCTGCTGAGGTTATATCGTTTAGGGTGAATTTAGCCCGGTTCTTTCAGCCGGGCTTTTTTATAACGTGACTATGAAGATATTGAGGCTGCGGAGAGCGCACCAAGCAATAAACGGGTTATTAAGGAGGGAAAATTGATGCGTATTCGTTGGGTACTTCTTGAAATGGTAATTGTGATTGTGCTTCTGGCGGTCATGCCGCGACACAGCTTGATGCAGGACAGCGGTGCGGGTTCATGCCCTGCTGTTGTTGAGCAGGCCTTGCATGACTTGGGTGACAACTGCGGCGATCTGGGGCGCAACAGTGCGTGTTACGGCTTCAACCGCGTTTCAGCCTTATTCAGTCAGGATGTTGCTGATAATGTCTTCAGCAAACCGTCTGACCGCTCCGATCTGAATGTCATGGAGTCCATCCAAACCGCGCCGCTGGACACGATTTTGAATCAGTGGGGAGTAGCAGCACTCAGTGTTCAGGCCAATATCCCCAACACCTTACCGGGGCAGTCAGCCCGTTTTATCCTGTTGGGCGATGTCTCAGTTACCAATGACGTGCCGCCGGAGGAAGGGGCACAGGCCGCCGTTGAACCCGTCAGTGTCACCACGTCTGTTGGCGCGAACATTCGCAGCGCCCCGACCACCCGCGCTAATGTGTTGGGCAGTGTTCCGCCTGGCAGCCCATTGCAAGCGGATGCGCTCAGTACCGATGGCGGCTGGCTGCGCGTGATTTATGCTGAAACGACGATTGGCTGGGTGAGTCGCGAAGTGATCCAATCAACAGACGCGATTGATGCGTTACCCGCTGTCGATGAGGAACGCCGCACACCCATGCAGGCCTTCCACTTCACCACCGGGATAGGGCAGCCCACCTGTGAAGAATCGCCCTCACTGCTGGTCGTGCAGGGGCCGGAAAATATCAAAATTGCCATCACAGCTAATGGCGCGGACATTAACATCGGCTCTACTATCGTTCTCATTACCGATGGTACTAAACTCAAGCTGATTACGGTTCACGGCAAAGCGGAAGTAGGCGGCTTGACCGTTCCGGCAGGCTTTAGTGTCGAAGCGCCGGTATCGGATAAAGGCGATGTGAATGGCGATTTTGGCGCATTCCATCACCTGACACAGGCGGAACTCGATGCCCTCAAAACGCTGGAAAATATCCCCGAAAATGTCCTGAACTATCCCATCCGGCTGCCGACTCTGCCAGCGATTCAGGCAGGGCAGGGTAACGCGCCTGCTGCCGGACTGGCTGACTGTTCCGCTTTTAGGCCGACTTCGCCTCTGGATGGATTTGCCTTTGGTTATAACACCTTCTATTGGGATCCTGCGCCGGGAGCAACCAGCTACCGTGTTACTGTACCGGGGGTGGGTTCTGTAGAAACACCCGCGCCCAATACCACTGCATCGCTTGATCTCTCCAGCGCCGGATTCAACCCACAGATGTCGTGGTATGTCGAAGCGCTGGTGGACGGCAGAACGGCTTGCATCTCCCAGACTGTGACCATCCCGCGCGAAGCGCCGCCGCCTTCCGGCAATACTGCACTGACCTTCAATGCAAGCTGGACATGCAGCAGCCCCGGATTCATTGTTTTCTCGGTTTCGAATTTGCCTCCTGGTACCACCGGGGTCAAAATCATCTACAGTGGCCCGGTGCATTTCCCCGTATCGGGCACTGTTTTCCCGATACCCCCCTATACGCACACTGTTTCCGGCACACCCGGCCTCATGACCGGAGCCACCTTTATTGCGCAGCCCTCTGGCGCAACCGTCACGTTGGGAGCGCTGGGAGTCTGTTAACAGAGGGAGTTGTTTTGAGAACCCGGTCTGCTCGTCAGGCCGGGTTTTGAATCTACACCGTGGATTTCTTGTCCTCTGCTGCCAGCGCTTCCAGAAATTTGGGGTTGGAAACCTCAAGCTGCTGGCGTGTCGTCAGGAGTAAATGCTCGAATAGGGCAGCGCGCTGCGGTAAATAATCGTATCGCCCCGCCTTGATTTCTTCACACAGTTTGCGGTTGCGCTCGGCGAGAGCATCCCGTGCTTTGCTGGCTTCGGTGGGCAGCAGGGTATCAATACCCTGCACAAAGTTGAGACGCATCCATTCTTCGCGAATCTGCTCGGTGCCCGTTTGCATCTCGCGTTCAATGATGCGCAAGACATTGGCAGCGACCAGTGTTTGATAATACAACTTGCGGTCATCGCCGGGGTCATCATGCAGTTCTGGAATTACATTTGTTTCCAGATGGTAACGCACTGCGTCGATCAATTCTGCGATAGTGGGGCGGTCATACATGATCCACTACTCCCTGTTCACCAATAAGCCTTAACATCTCAAGCTGCATTTCTGCCGAACGCCTTCCCAGACTGGCAAGCTCTACACTGCGTTCCCCGCCCGACAAATGGCGATTGGCTTGCGATAGACAGGCCACCGCCCAGCGTAGATTGCCGAGGATTTCCCAGAAATCAACGGCTTTCAGATTGACAGTACGTCCACTGGCCTGCTCATAAGCCTTGATAAATGAATCCCGGTTTGGCGCGATGCCGCCCAACTTGAGTTCGCCCATGCCATAACGCCAATCACGCAGACACAGCCATGCTAAATCTTCTAACGGGTCGCCCAGGTGGCTGTATTCCCAATCGACAATGCCGTTTAGACTTTTTGCGCCAACCAGAAAGTTACCCACGCGGAAATCGCCATGTACCAGTACCGGATTATCGCAGGCCGGGGTGTTTTGTTCTGCCCAGCGCAGCCCGAATTCAAAAACTGGATTATAGATACCCAGCTTCGTGATGTCGGTGCGAATCTGTTTGAGCGCTTCCTGTGCCGGAGAGGTGTTTTTGGCTGGCGCGGGTAGGAAATCGAGCGTGTGCTGCTTCACATCAATGGCGTGAATGTGGGCTAACTGTTCACCGAGCTGTTCTGGCAGTACGCGCCGCGCTTCTCCCAGACCCGCCTCTTGAACAACTTGTCTGCCAATCGACGTGCCCTCGACATAATCCATGATGAGAAAGGGCATGTCCAGAATCGCGACTTCAACGCAGTACCAGCGCGGACAGGGAACCTTGACATTGCTTTCATGCGCGGCTTTCATCACTTTGAATTCCTGTTCCCGCCGCAATGCATTGTCAAACACGCTCGTGGCGACATCCCGGCGCAGCACAAATTTCTGTTCTTCGCCGCTGACATCCACCTCAACTTGCCAGCTGTCGCGTGATGTTCCCCCGGCTAATGGCTGGAAGTGTTCGATCTCGACGGTGGGTACATTCATAACCGCTTCAAGATATTCCGTGAGCCGCTGGCGTAAATCTTCTGTTTTACTCAGGTTTGCGATCATCGCGTGTGCGCTGCCTTTGGTTGAAGTGATGTTATGCCTATTTTATCGAAAATTCTGGAAGTTGCTCGTGGAGGAATGGTTGGAATTTTCAAAGGGAGGCGCGGCTGTTACACTTATGGACAAGCTAAATAGACCCCATATGCTGTAGGGGCGCAGCACTGCTGCGCCCCTACGGGAAAATCATCTGGATTTGTTATCGGATTTCCATTAGATGTGCAGCACCTGCAAAATAAGGACATTCATGTTATGACGAGAGCAAGATTACGTGACCTCGGTATTTCCATCGGTGTACTGCCGCCTGGTCACTTTAACGCGATTACCGATGTGCCCGGTGTTCGCGTGGGACACACGACACTGGTTTATGATGAGCCGCGTGTGGCACGAACCGGCGTAACCATCATCATGCCGCGTGAAGAACATATCTGGGATAATCAGGCTTTTGCCGGATTTCACGTCCTGAATGGCAACGGCGATTTTACGGGAACGCATTGGATCGAAGAATCCGGCTTATTGACCTCGCCCATTGGCTTGACCAATACCCATCAGGTCGGCATTGTGCGCGATACACTGGTCGAATACGAATTTGAGCAGCGTCAGATGGAAGCCTTTGCCCTGCCTGCGGTAGCGGAAACCTATGATGGCTGGCTGAGTGACATTAACGGCTTTCATGTCAAACGTGAGCATGTTTATGAAGCCATCAACAACGCCAAAAGCGGCACCGTCGAGGAAGGCTGTGTCGGCGGTGGCACAGGCATGATTTGCTACGATTTCAAAGGTGGTATCGGCACATCCTCGCGTGTTATCAACAATCGCAGCGGACGTTTTACCATTGGCGCACTGGTGCAGGCCAATCATGGTGATCGCTCATTGTTTCACGTCGATGGCGTTCCGGTGGGGCATGAACTCGATTACCGTCATACGCCTTCCGGTTGGGATGAACCGCCCATCAGCAGTTCAGTGATCGTGATTCTTGCGACGGATGCGCCGCTCCTGCCGACGCAGTGCAAACGGCTGGCGCAGCGTGCCACCATCGGTCTGGCGCGGACAGGCTGTGTCGGTCACAACGGCAGCGGCGATTTATTCCTGGCCTTTTCTACTGGCAACAATATACCCATGTTCCCCGACAAAGCCCTCTCGGTGAAGATGATGCCCAATACGCAGATGAATTTGCTGTTTGAAGCCGCCGCTGAAGCAGTA
>JBGAGR010000192.1:0-15297 GCA_044226645.1 Aggregatilineales bacterium | reverse complement strand
CCTTGCACGTCGCCGCTGGTGAGAACCTGCATGAAACTTTCCAGCAGTTTGGTCTGTTCGGCAGAGGTCGGTTCAAAGCGCTGATGGCGTTCGTTCAAAAACTGCTTGGCGAGATGATAGTAGCGGCGGCAGTTGGCCTCGCTTTTACCGACAATCGGCGCGATTTCAGCATAGCTGTACTCGAACACATCGCGCAGGAGGAAAACGGCCCGTTCAATTGGCGAAAGATTTTCCAGCAGCACCATAAAGGCCATCGAGAGCGTTTCGCGATCACCGACAATGCTGCTCGGTGAAGGGGCAGTCAGGAGCGGTTCGGGCAGCCATGTGCCGACGTAATTTTCGCGCTGTGCTTTGGCGGATTTCAGTTGATCGAGACACAAACGTGTGACGATGGTGCTGAGGTAGGCTTTGGGCGATTGAATGTCCTTATCCTGCACTTTGTCGTAACGCAGATAGGCTTCTTGCACCATATCCTCGGCTTCCATCGTGCTACCCAGCATCCGATAGGCGATGGAAAAAAGCAACGGGCGATAGGATTCAAAGGTTTGTGTGTCTACCGACATGTACATACCTCGAAAATTCGATTCATAAGATCAACTCACGTACCTAAAATCTCATCCATAGAAAGACCTGTCCATAAAGCAACAACTTCGGCGATATTTTGGGTGCTGACATGCACATCTTCCGATTTTGTCTTTGCGCTCGCCCGAAGTCGCGCCGCCGCTTCATCAATCAACTCAATGGCTTTTGCGGGTAATACCCGATCAGGGACAAATTTTGCGGATAGAAGAACAGCGGCTTCAACAACATCGTCTGGGATATGGGCATGGTGAAATTCTTCATAAGCGCTTTTCCAAGCGCGAATCATTTGAATGGCATTTTCAAGCGATGGTTCATACACGTAAATGGACTGGAAATGCTTTGATAAGATAGGATTCTCAACCTGCCAGGCTCCTAATTCTAGGGCAGTCATCTGACGAATGCATAGGAACTTACGTTCCTCGACAGCCGCTTTCAAAAGCACCTCTGTGTATCGTATAAACGGTTTATTCGCAATAGGATCGGTGACATGAAAATAACCTGTGAAAAAAAGGACGCTATTCGTCTGGCTCAATTCTGGGATTAGGCGATTCAGTCGTTGGGTTACAAAGTTGTCTCTATATTCTTCGGTCTGATGCATCAATCCGATGATTAGACTGACTATATCAAGCTGTCTAATGTGCCTGTTGAGCAGATTGTTTGGAACGCGACCATCAGCGATACACTGTGCTATTGCTTCAACAATTGCAGTTAGTCCCACATCCTCATCGCCAATTAAGACAGCGGCATTATTTTCGGGGTGGCACAAAACCTCAATCAGTTGGCTAATTTCGGTATCACGCCCGAATAATGGATCGATTCTGCCCTGCTGCGCTAGGGATGTGAGATCATTTGTCATTTGATCAAGAATGGTTGAGATCCCCATTGAATCTTCCTCAAGTGATGCGCATTTTGTGAGTCAAATCGAGCATGGCGAGGGTGACCGCTTCCGGCGCGACGAGCATGTGAAAATGACCACTTGGCAGCAGCGAATAAGCCCAACCATGTGACCTGGCTTCAGCGGCAGAGGCATCGTAGGGGGCGCTGAATTGCAGATAACCACAGGGCGCATCCGGCCATCCGGTAAATACGGGCAGCGGTTCCTCATAGACCGCAAGCGGCATGGGGCGGAATTCGGCGGCGTAGCGTTCGCGAATAGCATCGTCCGGGATGATTTCGCGCAGATCATCGGCTGTCCAGGGTGGACGAAAGCCATCCACAGCCGAAGCACGAAATCGGGCGACTTCTTCCGGGTCGCCAAACATGTCCAGACGGCTTTTATTGCCATGCGGGAGTCCGGCATCGACAAAGAGATAGCCCACGACAGGAACACCTAACGCTTGACGAACTGCCGGAAGGAGTGGCCCTGCGCCGCTGTGCGCGACTAAAATCGGTTTGGTTTGCAGGGTTTCATTGCCGAGCATTTGCGCGACATTTTGCCCGTGCTGCTTCCAGTACGGGGTAAACGCGGGGTCATTAGTCAGCGTAGGGAGTACAGCCTGATGCCCGTGTTTTCGAAGCTCATCAGCCACCAAACTCCATGTCATTGAGCCAACCAGCGGACTGTGGATGAGAATGAATGTTGTCATATTTCAAGCGTAACACAAAACCAGATCGCTTGGTGTAGTCCAATTGGGGCAGACGTAGATATACCCCAAAGCCCTCACCCCCAACCCCTCTCCCAACCGCTGAGTTCAGCTAGGAGAGGGGAGACAATTCATATTGAGAACTAGCTCAGGCAGCGGATTTTGCTTTGCGCTGGCGGCGCAGCGTGATTGTCCACCAACCCGCGACTCCAACGACGATTAAGACGCACAGGCCGATGATGATCGCGCCCGTTGTGTTGCCGCGCAGCCAGCATCCACCGCGCGTGATAAGGGGCTTTACAGCATTGGAGATGCTGCCCGTGAAGGAGGCATTGGCGGTCTGGAACGAGCCTTCGTCCGAGATGGTGATCGCCCAATCGCGCGTCACCGCAACCGCTTTGAAATAATAGGTTTTACCCGGTTCCAAGCCATCAATGGTAAAGGCGTGGCGGGTACTGTATTCGGTATCCGGCGCATGATTCAGATTTTCATGCCCAGCACGTACCCCATACCAGCCCTGTCCAAGCGTTTCAACATCGGTATCCCAGGTAATGGCGACGCTGGTATCCGTGACGGTGGTCTGAATATTGGAAATGACAGGCGCTACAGCCGAGTCGGCTTTTTGCAGGGTGTTTTCCAGCAAAACCGGGTCAGGGGTATCGGAGCCATCCAGAATAATCTTATCCGCTGGCGTAGCAGGCTGCGCGCCCATATCGGCAAGCACATTGACCGTCACCTGCTGAATATAAGGGTCGGCATCCACGATTTTGGTGGCCTGCGCGCCCAAGCCCCATGACCATTGAATCGTGCCGCTGGAGAATACTTTCGCTCCACTGGGGGCGGTATAGTAGACCGTCTTAGCGGCGGTTTGCCCAACATCACCGTTGGCGGAATTTCCCGCATCCTGCAAGAGCATACCCACGATGGGCGAACTGGCAATCACGGTCAGTCCCTCAGGCGCATGTCCATTATCAACGGTGGAATCCCATTCCCAGCCCACCACCTGATTGCCAATATCCAGATAGGTATCGGGCGGCATATTTTGCAGACCTGTGTGGCGGAACAGAGGGTCTTTGGCTTCCTCCGCCGAGACACGCAGCGGGAAGAAGAAGGTGTCGTTATCGCCGACGTACATCACACCAAACAGACCGTTTTCCGGGTCATTCGCGCCGAGCGGATCGCGCCAGGTGGTGGTCGGGCTGACCGGATCGGCTGCTCCGCTTTCAGTGGTTTTATAAACGACCATCACACTGTCGGCTTCTTTGGTGATGGGATCCGGTTCAAAGCGCACTTTCCAGTAACTCGTATTGGCCGTGAAAAAGCCCAGATGCACGCCTGCATCACGGGCGGCGGTGATGGCATCGCGCATTTCCTGCGACCAGTACTCATCGTGACCGACAGACAGAAAGATTTTGTGATCGAGCAGTCTGTTTTTCGCACCCGGTTTGCCGGAACGGTGGGTATCCATCGTGCTGGAATAGGTCACATCATAGCCCTGCTGTTCCAACCAGCGCACCATCGGATACTCGACACGATAGTAATAATTCGGGTCGAGGGTTCCCTGTCCATAGGGGCGATTCAGTGAGACTTTGACCGCACGCGGCGCTGCGGCAACGGTTGGGCAGGTTCCGCTGTTGACGGTATAGACAGATTTGCCGCCGTAGTTGTTATAAGCCTGAAAGGTACTGACGCTTTGCTGATATAAAATCGTGGAGGGGCGATCATCCTGACGGACGACGAACACGGTGTCATTTTCGCCGCCAGTATCCGGGCGTTTGATACGGGCGATGTAAATGCCGGATACCCAATCATCCGGCACAGGGAGGGTGTAAGAAGGCGACCAATTGCTGCATGTGCGTAAACCCGTATCTTCGGCACGGGCACAATCGGGCTGCTGGATGCCTTTCAGCCCTGTTTCGCTGTGTACCAGCCGACCACCGAGTCCACCGTAATAGCCATTGCGGTAAATGTAGAGATCGAAAGTCGGGGCGGTGGTATCGACCAGAAAGTCGATCTTTTCACCGACGTTGACACTGTCTTTGGATGTGTAAAGTTCAATATCTGCGGCGTAATTTTGCACCAGCCATTCATCCGTTCCGGGCTGGCAGTTTTCCGCTACCACCGGATTAGCCGGGTCTTTACAGGCGGCTTCATCGACACCCTGATAGGCAAAAATGACCTGTGGTTCGGCAGCCGCTGCTGTAGCGAACGTGCCGATAAACAACAGAAGCAGAAAGAAAGGAGACAATCGACGCAACAGACTAAAACGTAATGTGAGCATAGCGCCTCGTGTATAGTCTAAAAGATCAGTATTTGATTGCTCTTGACTTTAGCAGCAAAAGGGGAAAATTTCATCAACCAAGGTAAAGATTCGAGTGTACAGGGCGAAGCGACACTTCGCCCTGTGGTTCATATCAGGGGCCAACTGGTTTACGACGGGCGAATACATCATAGTCGCCAATCGATTTGATCTTCTCGTAATCGCCGATGCGCTCGATCAGATAAACATCGGTGTATTTATCGAATGTACCGATGATGATGTAATCCGGGTCAACATAATCACGGAAGTCGTAGGCATCACTGGCAGGCGGGCCGTTTTCCCACTGCGCCGCTACCGATTTCGCCAGCACAATCTGGGGCGGAAAATGGAAGTTATTATCGCTCACCACGCCAAGTTCCGGCTCCCATGTTTCGATGAGCGCATCTGCCGGGACATTTTCCTTGAGCCAATCGGCCAGTTCGTAGGCTGCGGTACTGCCATGATCGCTGACTTTGTGGAGCTGGGTGTAGATGGGCAGGATTATCGAGATCATAATCCAACTAAAGGCCAGGATGGTTATGAGAACTGGCAAAGTGGGTTTTTCGCCACGCAGCGACGCGCGGATTTCTGACCAGCTAAAGCGCAGGCCATTGGTGAAATCGTGGATGAGCTTCACCGCGAAGATAGCGGTCAGGCACAGGGTTCCGAAGGCATAGCGCGGCCACGCCAGCGAAGCGATGAACAACCCGGTTCCGGTGATGATAAACATCATCAACATGCCGTAAAGCTGTCCCTCTTCGTCACGTCGCAAGCTGAGAAACAGGCCATAAATGAAGGCCGGAACGAAAAGCGCGCTGTAAACCGAACTGTCTACGAGGAATCGAACGGCTCGTTCCAAACTGGCGCGGGAAAACACGAAAAATGCACCTGCGCTGGCAGTACGCAGAGTCGCCAGATTCTCGGAAAAGCTGTCGCCCTGACCCAGCTTAATGATGACAATGTATGTCCAGAAGCCGAATAAGACCCCGGCGACAATGCCCGGAATGACGAAATAGCGCCAGCCGCGCCGCCGATACCAGAACAAATCGGCTATCCAGTTGAGGAGCATGGCTGGCAAAATCACCAGCGCAAACTGATTTTTAGTGATACAGGCTAATCCGGTAAATACTCCCACCAGCAGCAACCGTCCATAACTGGCAGTCCCCGGACGAAGCCAGAGCCATAATCCAGCGCAGAGGAAGAATAAACCGGGAACTTCGCCCAAAACGGTGCGCGCATGAAAAATAAAATCAATTCCGGGCGAGAAGAAGATCAGCGCCAGGGTAATCATGGTACTGGGGAAATTGAGGTAGCGTGAGGTCAATAGGTAGAACATGACCAACGCCGCCAGCGCATAGGCGACGATGACCAACCGTGCCAGCGGGATGCTGACACCGAACAGCTTAAAAACCAGCGCAATGGGCAGCAGTACGGTTGGGCCTACGCCAATGGTCGGGCCAAAAGGACGCAAGCCTTCGCTGCTGTAATCCGAATAAATACCGTTCAGAACGTAGTTCTTGGCTACGTGGAGATGGGAGCCTTCGTCATACCAGGGAATCGGGTACTGGTCAAGCCGATCCAGCAGCGAGAAAATGACAACAACCGCAGCGGCAGCGAATATAAGATAGTGAATCCAGCTTCGTGAGCGCTGCCCTCCCTCGAAACCGTTTGAATGAGTATCCATAAAATATTTTCCCGAAAAGCACTTTATCGTTGAATCGTTAATGCGCTTTTTTCAAATGCTTGATTATTAAAAACTAAGAATCAAGTATATGACGCTTACATTATCTCCGCCACTCAGCGTGAGGCTGGTATGGACACAGGGGGCTGTATCCATACATAACCTGCATTACGCTCATTGGTGATGGGCGACATCTGCTAAAACGGCATCCGCAACCTTGAGAGCATAGCGTGTGACGGCTTCTCCGTTGCCCAATTCCGGGTAAATCATGACGGTATTGCCCATGTACAGATTCTTCACAGGTGTCCTGATGGGCGGAATTTCATCGAGCGTTCCCATCGGGCGAATAGGTTCGACATATTTGGCTTTCTGCACAATAAATTCTACGATGTCATCCTCATTAAAGTTCGGAAACATGCGTTTGAAGTGCTTCATCCACTCGGTTTTGACTTTATCTTCAGGCCAATTCGCCATCTCGTTATCCGGCGCAAGGTATTTGGGAAGATAAACCAGATGATAACCTTTGACATGCTCCGGGCTGATGAGGTTGGTGGTTTCCACAACGGCGGTAAACGGGATGCTCTCATCGGTGATGTTGAGGACGTAATAGGGCAGAAGCTGTTTTTTCAGGATGAGCAGCGGACAAAGCACGCCGAGATACTGCTGTTTCGCCAGCATATCGCGGAAAGCCTGCGGCGCGCCAGGAATCAATCCACTGATGATGGGTGATGCCAGCGTACTAATCACCGCATCAAAAGTTTTGACTTCGCCGCCGATGCGAACCCCTGTCGCGCGACCCGCTTCGATGACGATTTCTTCGATGGGCGCTTTAAGCTGGAAATTCACACCGAGCGCTTCGCACTTTTTCGCCAGCCCTTCGATGAGGGTATAATAGCCATTTTCGAGATAGCACATCATCTCTTTGGAGGTCACGCCGGAACGTGTACCCATCATGCGGCGCAGGCGTGACCAGATATAGGTCGCGGGGACATTTTCGGAGGTGCTATCGAATTTGGCGCGGAGTAGTGGTTTCCACACCTTTTTGTAAACACCGCGCCCACTGACCTTGACCAGCCAGTCTTCCACCGGGACAGTATCCATTTTGCGCCAGTCGCTTTCGAACTGAGCGTAGATGACCTGCAAGCCGAGGCGAAAACGCTGGAAGATGTTCAGGGGCGGAAACAGCAGGAAATCAACCGGGGTGTTGAAATCATAGACCTTGCCGTTATCGTAAAAGCCCTGCTTGGTGGCGACAAAATGGCGTTTGTCCGCTACGCCGCTTTCCTCCATCAGCCCTTGCATAGAGGTGTCACTGCTGAGGATGGTGTGATAAAAACGATCCATACGAACACCATCGTAAAGCATGAAACTGGCGAGACCGCCCAGATTATCACCGCGCTCGTAAACGGTAATTTTCAGACCCTGCTGGGCGAGTTTATAAGCCAGCGCGACCCCCATAATGCCGCCGCCGACAATCGCAATGTTTTGATTCGAAGAAACGTTATTCAATTACTACCCCTGGCATTAACTATCAGTGACGAACCAGCCTCTATCTTAACCTCGTAACGGATAGATAGCTTTCTTAGATCGTTTGAAGTTGGTTAGGTCTTCGGAAAATATTCGTGAAGGCGAGGGCGCATAATAACGCCCTCTGTTTTAGCTCTGGCTGGTGATGAGTACCCCAGCGATAATCATGGCGATTCCCATTAAGCGCATGACACTCAGCCGCTCTTTGAAAATGAAGTACGAGCCGAGGATGATGCCGATATAGCTCAGGCTGGCGAAGGGATAGACATAACTGATCTCAAAATAGGACAGTGCCAGCATCCAGAAGATCACGCCTGTGCCGTAGACCAGCAGTCCGCCAATGACCCAGGGCGATGTAATGATGCCCTTGAGAAACGAGCCACCGGAGGAACGTACCCCGACCCGTGTCATGCCACTTTTGAGCAGCAGTTGTCCACAAATACCAAATACGGTGCTGAAAGCGATGAAAACAAAGGGCGACATCTATGTATTTTCCTTGACGAGTGCGGCGGGCTGCGCGACGGGTTTGCCAAACAGTGTGTTGCGAAGCAGGCGAAGCTGAAACTTCAGATGCAGCTTGGTCACGCGCGCAATCTTGATGCTGGATTGTCCGAAAGTGCGAACATGCAAGGTGGTCGGGAATTCCGATACCCTGTATCCGGCTTGCAAGGCATTCACCAGCAGTTCTGTCCCCGCCAGAAAATCGTTACTTTCGAAGGTGACGGTTTCAATCACCTTGCGGCGATAGGCGCGGTAGAGTGCTGTCCAGGTGTGGATGCGCCAGCTAACCAGCAGACGATAGAGCAGCGATGCGCCGAAGCTGAAGAGGAGGCGGTAACGCGGCACGCCTTCGACATGACCATTGGGATGATAGGGTGAAGCAGTGACAATATCGACATCATCAACGGTCATACGGCCTATGATTTGCGGAATGGTGCTGAGTGGGTAGGTGCCATCAAAATCGGTTGTGATAATCACATCCCCATTAGCATGTTGGAAGCCAGTGCGAATGGCTGCGCCCAGTCCTTTATTGACCTCATGCGATACGACCCGAATTTTCGGATCATCCTTGAATTCCGCTGTGAGCAGGTCGGCGGTGTTGTCCTTGCTGCCGTCATTGACAAAGATGACTTCAACATCCTGCGTCTTGCGGATATATTGCAGCAGGGTTCGGAGTGCTTTGGCGGTATGGGGAACCCCTTCAGATTCGTTGTAAGCCGGAATAACCAGTGAGATTTTCATAATTGACTCCGCCATCTTAAACCTACTTTTCCTTCACTGTCTGTGGCCTGGGTGTTGAGAGAATGTGTCTATGGAGTGTGTGAAACATTGGTTTACGGTTAGGACTATAAAGTTTGAGCCTTGCCCATTCCTAAAATGCAAGTGCCTTGCAAAAAAGTTATGAGCGGCTTCCACACGGATTGCACATCATAATGAAGGTAGGGGCAGTCGATAGGTGGATGTTAGTTTGAATGTTTAATGTTTATTCTGAAGTAGTCTGATAAACGATAGAATCATTCGACAAGACCATGATCGAGCAAGGGGGTCATGTGAACGAAAATCGTCAGTCCGACAGCAGTATGAATAGGCCATTACTCGCCGCCGGCGTGGTCATCTGTCTGGTGCTGGGTGCGCTAATGTGGTTGTGGTCGGATCGTATCTGGCCTGAACTGGTCATGACCCCTGTGCTGCTGGCTGGTTTTCACTTCTACAGTAAGGTGAATATTTCCTGGAAGCGACTGATTGTCCTTTTAACAGCAATTACGGTTGTGGTGTATGGCGCTGTGCTGGCGGGACAGATGCGGCAAAATTTGAATACGCACCCGGAATGGGATTTCCATCTGTTCTGGGTATTCGGACAAGCTTCTTCACATGGTTTGAATCCCTATGAACAAGCGAATTTATTACCAATTTTGGAACCGCTCTCCCCCAGTCAGGATTTGTTGACCGAGTTTTATTTTTTCCATGCACCGCCCACTTTATTCTTATTTGCACCGCTCGGCTGGTTTAATTACGATACCGCCCTGCTGGTGTGGTTCATCATCTTAAGCGTGAATCTGTTGGGCGATGTCGTGCTGCTGTGGCGTTTGTTCCTGCGATCCAGTGGTTACTACGGACTGCTGCTGGTCGCTGCGATCACCTTTATGTGTTATGCCACGCGGCTGAATTTCCTGTATGCACAGTTGAATTTCCTGCTGCTGCTTTCGGTGCTGCTGTTCTGGTTCTTCTACCCCCGGATGCAAAGCGGTCTGGGACTGACGCTGGGCATTATCACCAAGCCGATTATGCTGGTGGGGTTTCTATTTCTGGTACTGCGCCGCCGCTGGAAAATCATTGCGTCCTGTCTGGCTGGGCTGGCGGTTTTGTCACTGGCGACCATTCTGGTCTACGGCAGCGATATGTTCTTCCAGTATTTCAAAGCTAATCCAATTTCGCAAAGTATGCCCAATTCCTTATACAGCGAAATCGTCAATCAATCACTGCTGGCAACCATTTTGCGCGTGACGCACGCCGATCTGACTAGCGGGTCGCCGCTCTTCAATCCCTTGTTTCTTGGAACCTCACTGATCTTAACAGCAATCACAGCCTACATTGTCTATCGTCTGGATGAAGCGCAGTGGGAATGGGGGATGGCGCTGACGGTTGTGCTGGGGCTGCTGTTGTTTCCCAAAACGCTGTCGCATTATTCGCTGCTGCTGTTGGTACCGATGTTCCTGCTGTGGCGCGAACGGGATTTATTACCGGGAAAACACTGGACGGCGATTGTCATGCTGACGGCGATGCAGTTGATGATTCATATCCAATCCGGCGGGGTCACTTTTGGCGCTATCCTGCTGGCATTCATCGCTGTGGCTGGAGTCGGTTTGCTGATGCTGCATGGTGGTTTGGGCAGCGTGGTAAAGGCACGTCACGCCGAGGCGTAGGCACAGAAATTGGTCTTTAATCTTTTGGCTATTCTACAGGGCACTGTGATGCAAAACTCACCTGTGCCCTCCCATCAATTGAGGTATTGATTCATGTTCATTCATCCTACCGCCGAAGTCGAAAATGAGGTCGTCATCGGCGAAAACAGCAAAATCTGGCATCTGGTACATGTGCGGCGCGGGGCACATATCGGGGACAACTGCGTGATCGGGCGCGGTGTGTTCATCGACGCTGGTGTTCAAATCGGCAACGCGGTCAAAATTCAGAATTACGTCTCGGTCTTTCACGGGGTCACAATCGAGGACGGGGTATTCGTGGGGCCGCATGTGTGCTTCACCAACGACATGTTCCCCCGCGCGGTCAACCCGGATATGTCGCTCAAGGCGGCTGATGATTGGGTTCTCTCTGAAACGTTGATTAAGGCAGGCGCGGCGATTGGCGCGAATTCGACCATTGTGTGCGGCATCACGGTGGGGCGCTGGGCGATGATCGGTTCGGGCAGCGTGGTGACGAAAGATGTGCCGGATTATGCACTGGTGGTCGGCAATCCGGCGCGTATCATCGGCTATGTGACCGCCGCTGGCAAGCGAGTTGCTACACAGGAAGAAGCAGCCAAAGGCTAAGAGTTCATTGGTCTGCCGCATATCTCTACATTTTGTTGCAAGCGTTGTACAGTATGATGAATACAGGGTTTGTTACCCTGACTAGACAAGATCAATCAGATAGGTTTTTACAATGCAAATTCCAATTGCAAAACCCTTTATTGGGGAAGAAGAAAAACAGGCTGTCGTGCAGGTTCTCAGCAGCGGACAGCTTTCACAGGGGCCAAAGGTGGCTGAGTTCGAGAAGGCTTTCGCGGCGTATCAGGGCGCGAAACACGGCATCGCCACCAGCAACGGCACTACCGCGCTGATGGCCTCCATGATGGCGCATGGCATCGGGCAAGGCGACGAGGTGATTATTCCGTCATTCAGCTTTTTCGCGACCGCATGGCATCGGGCAAGGCGACGAGGTGATTATTCCGTCATTCAGCTTTTTCGCGACCGCTTCCTGCATCCTGAGTGTCGGGGCGCGTCCGGTTTTCGCGGACATCGACCCGGATACATTCTGTCTATCACCGGAAGCGGCGGAAGCAGCGATTACTCCACGCACCAAAGCGATTATGCCTGTTCATCTGTACGGCCTGCCTGCCGATATGCCCAAATTCGAGGCGATTTGTCAGAAGCACGGGCTGATTCTGCTGGAAGATGCGGCACAGGCACACGGCGCGGCGATTGGCAAGCGTCGTGTGGGCACATGGGGCACAGCTTCATTCAGCTTCTACCCTACCAAGAATATGACCACTACCGAAGGCGGCATGGTGCTGACCAACGATGACGAAATCGCCCGTAAGCTGCGCATGATCCGCGCACAGGGCATGAATACGCAGTATTATCACGAAGTCGTGGGCTTCAACTTCCGCATGACCGATATGGCGGCGGCGATTGGCCTGGTACAGTTGGGACGGCTGCCCGAATGGAGCTGCCAGCGCGTCGGCAATGCGCTGTACTATAACAGCCACATCGAAAGCGTCAAAACGCCGCCTGTGGTTGAGGATTATACCCATGTGTATCACCAGTATACGGTGCGCGTGCCGGATGGCGTTGATCGCGATACTGTTACCAAGCGCCTGAACGAACGCGGCATAGGTGTGCGCGTGTATTATCCCCTGCCGATTCACAAACAGCCTGTATTCCAGAATATGGATGGCTACAAGGAAGTCGTACTCCCTGAAACCGACAAGGCGACCAGTCAGGTTTTCAGCCTGCCAGTCTTCCCCTTCCTGACCGAAGAGGAACGCGCCTATGTCGTGCAGGAGGTTAACGCCGCATGTTAAAAGCAGCCGTCATCGGTGTCGGGAACATGGGACGTAACCACGCCCGTGTTTACCGTGAAATGGAAGGCGTTGAACTGGTCGGCGTGAGTGATACCAACCCGCAGAGCGCCGCAAAAGTCGGACAGGTCAACATGGTGCCGTTTTTCACCGATCATATGAAACTGATCGAAGAAGCCAAACCTGATCTGGTTTCGTTAGCAGTGCCGACGGTGCTGCATGTGGAAGTGGCCTCGCAGTTGATGAGCAAGGGCATTCATGTGCTGGTAGAAAAGCCAGTAGCCTCGACAGTGGAAGCGGCAGAAAAGCTGATAGAAGTCGCCAAGAAACAAGGCACGGTGCTGGCGGTGGGGCATATCGAACGCTTCAACCCGGCAGTGATGGAACTGCGCCGCCGACTGCGAGAAGGCATGGCTGGACGCATTTATAAAATCCATACCCAGCGCCTCAGCCCGTATCCTTCACGTATTCAGGATGCAGGCGTGGTGCTTGATCTGGCCTCGCACGATATTGATCTGATGCGCTATCTGATGGATGATGAAATCGTGCGCGTATATGGCGAGACGCTCCAGAGCATCAATTCTGATCGTGAAGACCAGTTCAACGGCCTGATGCGCTTCAAGAGCGGCGCAGTCGGTGTGCTGGATGTGAACTGGATTACCCCCGCTAAGATTCGCCGCCTGATGGTGACGGGTTCGCGCGGCATGTTCGATTGCAATCTGCTCTCACAGGAATTGTTCTTCTATGAGAACGAAACCGCCCCCAGTCAATGGGATCAACTCAGCATTCTACGCGGTGTGAGCGAGGGTAATGTACTGGGCATCCGTTTGCAGCGTCATGAACCGTTAGCGGCAGAGTTGAATGATTTTGTTGGCGCTGTGCGCGACAGCCGTCCTCCGACGGTTACGGGACAGGACGGCAAGGAAACCCTGAGACTCGCTTTAGACTTCGTGCGTTCCGGCAAAGAAGTGACTGTCGTCAACGAAGCCTAAAAACGCCCCACGTAGATGATCTCGATAAACCGGCATGTTTTGATATGCCGGTTTTGCATTTACCGTCCGGTGAAGTCGCGCAGATACAGAAAATCATGACCGATGGTGCGGCGGCTCAATCTGGTCTTACTGAGGCAGTATGAAATTCGTGGCTAACCAGTCAGTATCATATTCGATATCTTGGTAAATCACCCGAAATACTAGTCCCATCCCCCGATAGGATTTCGTCGCATTATCTATTATTGTTTCATTTAACGGTACTGATGTGACAAATGGCAAAATCATCACGTAGCGATTAGCCGAGGAAGCCTGTTGTACAGTCGGCTCAATTGTGGTTTGAAATGCGCCTCTTTCTTCAAGGATTTGACGAAATCGTCGTCTTTCGAAAGGTGAGCGAACAATCTCAATCCGGTTCAATAGTGTTTCTGCGGCTGTTGATGCCGAAGTCTCATCTGGATATACCAATAGAAGCGCAGTGAGTTGATTCCCCTTGCTATTAAAGAGCGCCAGAGCTGCCAGCGAGTAAGGAGGTAATTCTCCGAGCGCTTCGACATATTGTTCAGCTCTCTCTTTGCTCGGAACCTGACTGAGATCACTTGTCGAGAGATCAACGGGATTGTAAAACCGTATCTCTATCAAGTCTCCGTCGCCAGCCAGGTTTGTAATAGTTTCAAGCATGGCTTCATAATCAGGGACATTGATGATTGAGGGTTTTTCGCCAGATTGCACGGCGGCAACATCGGCGAAAGTTTGAGTTCCCGAACCATTCAAAAGATAGTTGTCCATAAAAGCTACTGGTTCCGTCGCATCCATCGAACTGACTTGGCGTTCTATCTGAAATTTGTCATCGGATGGAAGCGTACTTGGAGCATCACAGCCAGTTGAACTGCACCAGAAAGAGAGATTACCTACCGAATTCTCACTGAATCCATGTAACTGATAAAGTTCCTGAACAGTTTTGGTATCCCATCGGCCTTTCAGGAACATCCCATTAGATGATAAATCACCGAAAGCGAGAGAGTAATCAACATCCAGAATTGAAAAGCCTACCAATTCGGGCATGATCGTCGCAGCTTCATCGAGATTGAGAAGATGATCTGTTGAGAACCAAAAGGGTGCTATAAAGCCATTTCGAGTTGCTCCCCATAGAGCGAGATTGTCCTGACTTTCGAGTAGTTCTTGAGTTGTGAATCTGGGTATGCCGCGTAACGCATCCATTGCCTGATAATCTGCGTAATAGATAAAAGAACGAGTAGCAGGCGTGTCTGGAACTAAGGTGAGCATTTTGGCAAGAGGGATTTGCTGTTGGGAATTTTGAGCCTCCACTACCCCTAAACCGAGCAGCAACACCGCGATAATCATCACTACCTTTTGCATCGGGTTTCTATCCTTCTCTACCGTCCGGTGAAATCGCGCAGATACAGGAAATCGTGACCGATGGTGCGGCGGCTCAACTTGGCGATGTTGGGCATGGTGCGTTTGTAGTGATTGGCCTTGACGCGCATCCAGACTTTTTCGACAAACGCGCGCTCAAATCCCTCATCCACGACTTCATCAATGGTATAGCGCTCGTCTACCAGCAGGAACAACACCTGATCGACATCGCTGTAGGTAAAGCCGAGTTCACCTTCATCGGTCTGCCCTTCCCACAGGTCGGCGGAGGGCGCTTTGTCCATAATCGCCTGCGGGATGCCCATCGCTTTGGATAGCTGGCGTACCTGCGCTTTATACAAATCAGCAATCGGCTGCAAGGCTACACCGCTGTCGCCGTAAATGGTGGAATAACCGAGCAGAAATTCGGTCTTGTTGCTCGTCCCCATTACCAGACCGCCCCA
>JBGAGR010000191.1:0-15495 GCA_044226645.1 Aggregatilineales bacterium | reverse complement strand
CAATTGACCGTCACGATTCTGAAGGACTATCGTGTTATGGCACCGCAGGCTGTCGAGCTGGTTGATGAATTCCTCAATGGCAAGACAGATCCGGATCTGCAATCCTACAAGCTGTCCGACCTGACGGGGAACGCCGACCTGACGGGTGAAGTCATGGCTAAGTACCTGCCAGTTACCGAGGTTACGATTGACAACCTGTATCAGGATGTCGTCGTGAGCGGCTTCCAGAGCTATGATGATGTCTATCAGGATATTCCTGATGCACAGAAACCGCCTCGTCCGCCAGAAGCGACCCCAGAAGCGACCCCTTCATCGTAAGCTTGGTGAATGAGGTTTATGGGGACCCTGGTGGGCAACACCCACCAGTATGACCACAGCGAATTCTGAAAGAAGGGCTTCCTGCCGAACAGCAACTTGCCGAACGCGGGAAGCCCTTTGTGCCAATCAAGGACATACAGTTCATGAGCGACAATACGACTGACATCATTCTTGACATCAAAAACGTCACTAAACGGTTTGCCGGTGTGACAGCTTTAAATGACGTATCTTTCCAGATCCGCCGTGGCGAAATTCATGGCCTGTGCGGTGAAAACGGCGCAGGCAAATCTACCCTGATGAAAATCCTGTGTGGAGTCTATCCCGCGGGATCTTATGAGGGTAGCATCTTATACAATGGCCGTGAGCTGCGGCTAGAGGGCAGTTCGATCCGGCAAGCCATCAAAGAAGGAATTGCCATTGTTTACCAGGAACTAACCTTGGTCGGCAACATGACCGTAGGTGAGAATATCTTCCTGGGCAAAGAGCCTGTGGAAAACGGCGTGATCAACTGGGATAAATTATATTCAGGTACCCAGGAGATTCTTACAAAATATCGTTTGGAGATTCAGCCCCACGCACTTATCAAGCGGATGGGGGTTGGCAAACAGCAGATGACGGAAATTGCTAAGGCGCTTTCCGAAGATGCCCAGGTTCTGATTCTGGACGAGCCGACCAGTGCCCTCAGCGAGACTGAGATTGACAAATTGATGGAAATACTGACCATACTCAAAGAGCATGGCGTAACCTGCATTTATATCACGCACAAGATCGGCGAGTTTTTTAGGATATCTGATTCGATCACCGTCATGCGTGATGGCAAAATCGTAACAACCAGGCCAACTCAAGAGTTAAAGCTCGAACAGCTCGTCAGTCTGATGGTTGGGCGCGAGATGAAGGAACGCTTTCCCCAAGGGAATAGGCATCCGGGCGATATCATTTTTGAGGTGGAGAATCTCCACGCGCTGCCGCCTGAGAACGCGGAGCGCGAAGTCCTAAAGGGCGTATCTTTTAACCTGCGTAAGGGTGAAATTCTAGGGATTGCGGGTCTGATGGGGTCTGGTCGTACAGAACTGGTGATGACCCTGTTTGGCGAATATGGCAAGATCACTCAGGGTAAGATAAAACTGGAGGGACGACAATTATCGATCCATAACTCCCGTCAGGCTATGATGCAAGGTCTCGGCCTGGTGCCCGAAGATCGAAAACAGCACGGCCTCATCCTGATTCAAACCATTCTGAAGAATATTTCACTGGCAAACCTGGATCAATTCTCTTCATGGATACAGATTGATGCCGACGCGGAACTCAATGCCAGTACACAGTTTGCCAAGAGCCTGGCAATTAAGACACCGACGCTCCAGGCCAGAGTCGACTCCCTCTCCGGCGGCAATCAACAAAAAGTGGTTATCTCCAAATGGCTGATGACCAAGCCCAAAATACTGATTATGGATGATCCGACACGCGGCATTGACGTAGGTGCTAAATACGAAATCTATAAATTGATGAACGATCTGACCGAGCAGGGAATTTCTATCATTATGATCTCGAGCGAACTTGAAGAAATCCTGGGCATGAGTGACCGGATAATGGTCATGTGCGAAGGTCATTCAGCGGGCATACTCGACATCGCTGACGCTAACGAAGAAAAAATCATGGCACTGGCCACCGGCATTGCGGCAAGCAGTGCCAGTGTTAACACGAATGCCAGTAAGCCTGTGTCCGACATCACTTAGTCTACTGATTTTCAAAAGGTGATTCAAATGGCCTCGATTACAACGACTGCCCAAAGTGAGACACCCAGTCTCGCCAAGCGTCTTGGAGCCAATCTCCAAACCTATGGACTGATTGGAGCTGCTATCCTCATCTGGATATTCTTCGCACTTGTGACGAATGGTACTTTTCTCAGTGCCCGAAACATTTCGTTTCTGTTCCGGCAGATGACCGTAACGGCCATCATGTCCGTCGGGATGGTTCTGGTTATTGTGACCGGTAACATCGATCTGTCGGTTGGTCGATTGGCTGGTTTCGTATCCATTATCGTATCCATGTGTCAGGCGCAATTGTGGCCAAAGCTCATTCCTCAGCTTTTCCCTGGTCAGGACCCGACGAACTTTGTAGTTTTGACGACTATTCTATCGATACTAATAGGGCTATTTGTAGGAACCTTGTTTGGCATTTATCAGGGGTATATCATTGCCCAACTCCGCGTTCCGGCGTTTATCGTCACCCTGGGCGGTCTATGGGCACTCCAGGGAGCCATCATCATCGTGACCGGAGGACAGACCATCTCCGCCAAGCAGGAATTTTTCCTGCAAATTGCCAATGGATACTTACCCGACTGGGCAGGGGCTGTTCTGGGGGCAATCGTGACGGTTTATCTGTTCGCCAATATGGTGTACAGCCGACGAAGAAAAGTGAAGTATGGCTTTGAGCTGCCGTCTATTTACATGGATGTACTCAAGGCGGGTGCTTTTGCCGCAGTAGTCATTCTCTACGTGCATATCGTTAACCAGTATAATGGTGTCCAGGTACCTGTTCTTATCCTCGCTGTTGTCGCTATGGTGGTCAACTACGTTTCGAATAACACCCGTTTTGGTCGTTATGCCTACGCGATTGGTGGTAATCGCGAGGCAGCCCGCCTCTCTGGTGTCAATATTCGTAACAACATCTATGTCATCTTTATCCTGATGGGTTTCCTGTGCGGTATCGGCGGAGTTGTTCTGGCCTCCTATGTTGGCGGCGGTACTCCTGCCGCTGGAGGCGGTATGGAACTTGCAGTTATCGCTGCCTGTATTCTGGGAGGAACTTCGACCCTCGGTGGCGAAGGAACCATCCTGGGCGCGATGGTCGGTGCCCTGATTATGGCTAGCCTCACGAACGGCCTTCAGTTGATGAATATACCGAATGAGTGGCAGTATGTGATTACGGCTGGTGTCTTGCTTGTGGCGGTTTATGCCGATGTCCGACTCAGGAGAAATCGCTAAGCTCTGTGGACAAATCATGACATTCAAATCGGGCGATTCAATTTAATGACCACGAAAACGCCCCTATTTGAATTTTTCTAGGCTATGTGATTTATTCATCCGTTCGAAATTCACGCAATCTGCTGCGGAAAATCGAACGGATGTATTTTTTGTCCAGCATGGCACTGCCCAGGCCATTCTTCCATCTGTAATCTTTTAGCCGCATGAGAAATGTGAGGTTAATTATGCCTCATCTGCCGACACTACCTCATGTGCTGTCACTCCCTGACTTTTATACTAGTCCCCCGATTTTCAGGCGGATATTCGATAAAACTTGCGTGGCATTACCCTCTTTTTTATGCAATCTTCAGAAAACCTTTACGCTATATCTCTAAAATTCGTTGACAGAGCATTAACAACAGGGGTACAATTGATAAAGAATTAACACTCTGAATCGCTCAAACGTACTATCGGGATATAAATAAGGAGGAACAGCGTAACCCTATGAAGTGTCGAGCTGTTACGCTGCACAAACTATAATATGATGCCTCTTATGATGCTCATGACTCAAACTGTCGAGCCACAGCTATCCCGTCCCCGTTTGTTGATTATCGAGAACGACCCTGAATCGCGTCGTCGTCTCATGAATGTGTTTGAATTGGAATATCGCCTGACACTGGTGGATAACAGCATACAGGGTTTGGAATTACTGGGTCAGGAACCCTTTGACCTTGTACTGCTGGATATGATGATGCCCGACATTTCAGGCTTGGAACTGCTCAATCGCATTCGTTCGTCGGCGATTTTGGCGGATATGCCCGTCGTGTTGATTTCCGCGCAGCAGCATAATCCCGCCATTGTTCAGGGTTTGCAGGACGGCGCGAATGATTACATCACCAAACCCTTCGATATGGAAGTGATTCGGGCGCGCGTGAAAAGCCAACTGGCACTTAAAATGCGGTTGGATGAGCAGCGCCAGACCATCGCGACCCTCAAGGATCGTTACGAAATTAAAGATCGTTTCCTGCGCATCGCCAGCCACGATCTCAAGAATCCGCTCAACAATATCCTGCTGGCACAGTACCAACTGCGTAATGTAGTGGGTGATGACCCTGATGCTGCCGAAGCACTGGACACCATCGAAGACACTGTGCATTCCATGAGCAATTTGGTGGAAGACTTTCTCGATTCCGCTGCACTGGAAAATGGTCGCCCGGAACTGGAATTAGACGCGGTAGATGTTCAGGAAGTGATTTCCGAAGTTGTGCTGCACTACAGCATCGCCGCCAATCGCAAAAATATCAGCCTCATTATCGATGAAACGCCCGGTATTGTGCTGGCGGATTATGATCGACTGGTGCAGATTCTCAATAATCTCGTCAGCAACGCGATCAAATTCAGTTCTGCTGAAACAATCGTGACACTCCGCACAGAACAGAGGGATGGTGTCGTGCGGGTTTGCGTGGTCGATCAGGGGCCCGGCATTCCGGCTGCTGAACAGGCTGACCTGTTCAAACCCTTCAGTAAACTCAGCCCACGTCCAACGGGCGGCGAAAGCAGCACCGGGCTTGGTCTGTGGATTGTCAAGGAATTGGCGACTCTGCAAAACGGTACGGTTGGTATGGAATGCCCCTCTGACGGCGGTTCTATCTTCTGGGTTGATCTGCCTGCCCACCGCGAACAATCGCCTGCTTCATAACCCACGCTCGGAAAGTCCTTGACCGCGTGGGCGAAAGAAAAGAATTGCCCACGCAAAACCCCATGTCGCCAGGATGGGTACAGCGGACGCTGCGACGATTATCACGAACTGCTGTGAATCGATGTTATAACGCTGTCCATTCGGCTGCACGCAATCGGTGCTGTGGGTTCCATTCGGCTGTACGCTGTTGTAATAACCGTCCGCGCATAAAATCGGCTTGAGCGCATCATGAACGATGTCCGGCGCGGCTGATACCAACACATTTCCCAGAATGAACACCAGTATGCCGAATAAAACGCCTGCGATTCTCAAATTCACGAGTACCGTGTTTAGCATTTCAATTCCAGCATATATTCTCCGTATACGCCCACCTGTGCGAAGCCAATTTGCTCATACGCTTTAATCGCCGCGACATTATCGGTCAGCACATTCAGGCCGATGTACTCGATATGTTCACCAATTGCCTGACAGACCTTCGCGCTAACGGCTTTGGCATATCCTCTGCCGCGAAAATCAGGATGGGTGACCACATTCGCCACCGCTGCCGCGCCATAGGTCGGTGAATACACATGAATCCCCGCCACGCTCACCAACTGTCCGGCCTGCCGGATGCCGTAATAACAGCCTGTTTCCAGCATTCGCGCGTCAAACCATGCAATCGGATTTCCCACTTCATAGAGGGCGTTTAAATCATCCGTATCGCCAACATTCAGCGCGATCACGCCCGACGTATCGACTTTTGCCACAATGTCTGGGTGCTTGAGCGCCATCTTGTAATGCTGACCATGATCTTCCACCATGTAATGGTTCTGGACGTATTCCGCCACACCGCTGCTCAGATGAGTATAAATTTTGCGCGGCAGCAGGTGCATAATCCCGCGCAGCAGTTTACCCATCTGCGCCGGATTATCGGTAATCGCGTGCATAACAGGTGTTTCAAAGGCGGTATACAGCAGCACGACTTCGCGGATGTTGTCGCCATCGCGCAGTCCGTACCACTGCGTATTCGACCAGAAAAAATCATCCAGATCGCCAATCGCGTATAAATTCAGCCACGCATTCCGGCGCAGGGCGGCGGCAATTTCATCTCTGTTGTGGAGGCAAACAGCACCCATAATATCGCTCCCATTAACGGCTTTTGGATTTAATTCGTGCGGCTTCGTTCAAGTGCAGAAAATTATGCCGGGTTGCAGGCATTAATAATAATCCGGCTGCTGTCCGCCTTCCCCAATAGGCGATGATTTCGCCAGCAGTTTCCAGAATGGCTCTTTCATCCCGTATCCGCTGCAAACGGGATGGCTCAACTTTCTGTCTGAGCTGCTTTGCTGACAGCGCCTTAACGATTTCGCGTGTTCTCTGTCCCACCGCCACTCGATAAGCCCTCAATGCATCCAAATCAAGCATGGTACTGAAGGCCACAATGCTTTCTTCGTCCATCGCGTTGCCGCTATGCTGGATAGTCGCGTTCATGCGTTTCAGCCAGTTATCCTGTTCCATCACCTGCGAACCATCCGCAATCAGCAGATTCATGGTGACATCCTCGATTCGCGCGATGTGCCAGATCACCCATGCAATCGAATGTTCCATTTTTACCGGGATGCAGCGCGCAGCCGCCTCGTTCAATCCCTTCCAGATGTCATCTTCGAAAGACCACAGGCCGCTGTTCGCCATCTGTGCCGAATGAACCATCGCGTGCTGCTTCAAAAATAGCTCAATCGCCTGCTCGTGATTTTGCGGGTGTTGGAGCGCTCGTTGTAAAAGCTGGTGCTGCTCATTCCACTGTTTTCTATTGCTCTCCATGTTTATGCTGCCTATTTATCATCAAAGTTGATACAGGCGGATTGTATCCGTTTTCTGTAGTGCGGTGAAAAACTGGAATACCCAATAAAGTCGTATTATGACCATTGGCAGAGCCTGTGACCCGCCGAATGCTGTACCAATTGGGCACGAGCCGTTCGGTGGGCAGCGTGCGGGTACAGACGACTGGCAGCCATCATGCTCACCCGCGCTATCCTCTCTTACATCGCGCTAAATTCCTTCCAGAGAATCACTGCACTACAGTAATTATGATGCGTCTGAAAGCACAGCCAAAACTGTGGGTAGAAGCTGTTTTTTACGGGACATAATACCCGGCGCATCCAATGTATCATCCGTAAGACGTGTATAAGGAAGCGCAGCAATGACTCGTGAATGCCCAACCGCTACCAGACGGCTGTTACCGAGTACAACATCTGTGACCATCAACAAGGCCAGACTCAGATTTTGCGTGTCTGTCAGCGTTTGCAATGCCGCCTGTAATTCTTCAAGACGCGCTGTCAATTCTGAGAGATTCGCAACCTCAACCTGAGCAATGCCAATTTTAACGCCGTTTGTCTCATAAAATTTGATGTCAGTATTGACGATTTCATCCGCAGGGCGTGTTCCCAAACCAGCACCAGATGCTAATAACTGCTGGCCGAGGTCAGAAACAGCTTTAAAAATCTCAACTTCATCAGCAGAGGGAGGGATCAGATTTCCCATCTTTGCCAGATGCATAGCAGCATTTCGATCTCTCTGGGTAGCTGTCGGTGAACGGAAAGTGAGTGTATCTGAAAGGATGCCGCATAACAGCAGACCGGCAATGCCAGCCGGAAAAACCAGGTTTTGCTCTATAGCCCGTTCCGCTACCAGCGTTGAACAACTTCCAACCGGTTCGATGTGAAACCGAATAGGAATAGCCGTCGGCATGGTACTCAGACGGTGGTGATCCAATACTTCAATGACTTCTCCTTCTTCAAGGCCGGGCACAGCCTGAGACAGTTCATTGTGATCGACCATGACAATTTTACGACGCGGGGGAGATAGCAAGTAGGATTTACGGCAAAGACCAAGATATTTTCCTGCCTGATCGACGACCAGGAATTCATCATAATCGGATCTCAGTACCTGACTAATCACATCGCGAATATATTCTTCTCCCTGCAAAATGATATTTGCAGTGTCTACAGCCGATTCAGCGGGTCGATCAAATTCTTTAGCCAGCGCAAGTACAGAGGTTGAACTCAGGGCATCTGCCATCGTCGCGAATAAGCCAGCGCCTGATATAAGGCCAATCGGTTTGTCAACATCATCCAGGAGAGGAGCAGGACGGCGAGTACGCGCTATACTCTGACATGCTTCCAACAGCGTTTGTTCGCGCCGTAAAGAGGGCAATACCTCGACCAGGTTTTCTACCCGTACCCTCACATCCGTTACAAGTGTTGGTGCGCTAACTTTAAAATAGTCCAGCGCAAAAGCTGTTTGAGCATTAACCTGTCCAGCCCGACCCGCCAGGTAGCGTTCGGAAGCAGTCTGTTCCAAAAGCCATGCATATCCTATTGCCGAAGCAATTGCATCCATGTCAGGGTTACGGTGTCCAATCACAAGCGGTGATTCAACTAAAGTCGTCATCAAAACATTCCTAAAGTCGTAGTGTCCTTATCCGGGCTATCTTACACAGCATATCACCTGGGTTTCAATGCCTGCTTTATATTCCCAGACTCGCAGCCATAAGCGTTTGACGATCCACAATCCCGATTGGATAGCCTTGTTCGTCCACAACGACCAATCGTTTTCGCCCATCATGGAGCATCAAATTAATCGCTTCGACGATGGTTGTGTCGCCGGGAGCTAACAGAACCTTTTCGGACATAAGTTCACGAGCAGTTGCGTGACCTCGACTAACATTGGTTCCCATGATTCGGGCGGCGAGTGCTTGCAATACATTACTCCGCATTACCGGACTCACACGGGCAACCAGATCGCCATCGGTGATGATTCCGACTGGTTTTTCCTTCGAGAACATATTCCACCAGTCAACAGGGCTTTACGGTGTAGACGAAGGAATGGCTGCCGGAAGTGTTACTTACGGTGAGACTTGTGGTTTTTCAAGAATAGCACGCATTAAACCAGCGCGTCCAACTAACCCTACCACATGCCCTTGCTCATCAATCACCGGGAGCCGCTTGATGCGGTTCTCCATGAGTATCCTCAAGGCATCCTTTGCAGATGTATGGATGGGTACAGTTACAAGAGGTGCTATCATGACATCCGAAGCGCTCTGTGAAGCCAGGTCGGACCCCCATTCGCCAGTGTGGTGATGGCGATTCCAGACTGCGGGCAGCGCATTCAGCAGGCCGGGACGGTAATCAAGATGTGCCCGAAGGAGCAGATCGCCGTCTGTAATGATACCTACTGGCTGTTCATGTTCATCCACTACAATGATTCGTTTTTGCGCCGAATTTAACATCGCTTGAATCACATTAATGACCGGGGTATTGGACTTCACAGTGGTCACTTCATCAGTCATGATTTGCCCTACGGGTGTTTTCCAGGATAGGGGCATTTCCTGTCCTTCTACCGACCAGACTGGAGCGGTTTCAGAGAAAGTGAGTTCACGCAGCAAGTCTGACCGCGTAAGCATTCCCATAAGATGGCCGCTCCGGTCTATGACGGGGACACGTTTCAAATCGTTATGATTCATGAGACCAACCGCCTCACCAAGTGTTGCCGTATGGATGAGGGTTATGGGCGGAGCGGTCATAATATCACTGGCAGTATGATTCTGGACATTGCGCAGAAGTTCAGCCCGCTCGTTGGGCGTTAAGCCGTTCATTAACCCGAGGCGCATAGCTAAACTACTGCGCCTCAACAGGTCATTATCGGTAACAATTCCTACGACGACATCGTTTTCATCCAGCACAGGTAGTGTGCGCACACCTTCCCGTATGGCAATATCTACAAGCTGAGGGATGGGGGTATGGGTTCGCACTGCTACCGGATCGGGAGACATAATCGCTCGTACTGGTCGTAGGGAAGCAATGCTTGTCAGGGCAGGCAAATTGGGCAGCCAGCCGGGTTGTCGTGCTGCTACCGACTCAATACTTTCATCCTGCTGCGCCGCTACAGCAGCAACTTTCGGAATGCCAACGCGCTGGGTAACATAAATGCTGCGCAAACCAGATGACAGGTAGGCTACGACAGTTCCCACCACAATATAAAGTGCCGAACCGCCGCCAAACAATTCAATCCCCATGAGCGCACAAGCCAGCGGGGTATTGGCTGCGCCAGCGAACACCGATACGAAACCAATCGATGCCATAAAGACGGGATCAACACCTAGAAGCCGTCCCATTGTGTAACCTAAGGTCGAGCCAATCACAAAAAGTGGTGTGACCTCGCCGCCCAGGAAACCACTCCCAAGTGTGACACTGGTGAAGATGATCTTCAACAAAAATGCCAGGGCAATAACTCCCGTACCGTTGACGCTTTGCTGTATCAGCGGGAGGCTCAAACCGAGATAATCCTGTGTCCCCAAAAGCAGTGTCAGTCCGATAATCACCAGCGCGCCGATAGCAGGACGAAGGGGCGACCATCCGAAAAAATGAGCCATAAAATGTTTGATTCCGTGAGTCATCTCGATGAATAGAAAACTCGCCAGGCCGAAAGCAATACCCCCTAGTGCTACCTTAATCAGCAGCCCATTATTCAGACTGACTTCAGCCAGTTTAGGATAGACCGAATGGGTAACACCCCAGGCACGGGTCACAATATCGCCAACCACGGCAGCAATCAAACAGGGGATAATGCCTTCGTAGCGAATGCGTCCGATACTTTGTACTTCCAGTCCAAATACAAACCCCGCTATCGGCGTTCCGAAAACAGAGCCGAAGCCACCGCTGATACCCGCCATCAGCATCAATCGTCTGTCTTCCTGGCTCAAACCCAGTTTCCGCTGCAACCCATCTGCCAGACTGGCTCCCATTTGTATCGCTGTACCCTCGCGTCCAGCTGAACCACCAAATAGATGCGTGATAACTGTGCCGAGAAGTACCATTGGAGCCATACGTAAGGGGATCGGCTCGCGGTTTGTATTGACTTCATCAATCACCAGATTATTGCCGCGCGCGGCTGCCCCAGCATAATTGAAGTAGATCCAGCCGATAATGAAACCGGCAACAGGCAGCAGAAAGAGCAGTTCAGGGTGTGCAAGCCGCATTGAAGTCGCCCATTGCAGCGATAGCAGGAAAATGGCGGAGGCTGTACCTGCCAAAATGCCCGCACCACTTCCCAGGATGAACCACTTCGCCCCTGTTTTGAGAAAGGCTAGGAAATCATTTGGATTTGCGCGGAACAGACTGTTGACGGTTTGGTAGATCCGCTGCCATTTTGCCCGGCGTTCGACGCGGAAACGCGCCTCTTCCGCCCGCACCAGACTCACAGCCTTTTCGTCAAGGGCATCAAAACCACACCATTGGCAAACACCCCGTTTACCCCATTGATGACAATTTGGGCATACCATGTAATTCGTCCGCGCCTGCTGTTGACGATATTTCCATGCTGTGCGAATCCGAGCGATCATTCACTATCCTCCACTCAAACTGTCGGGCTAAAGATCGTTTCGAGCGTTAACAGTATGAACGTAACCGTTTGTTTCAAATATTTTGTGATATACATCATAGCGTTTTGAAATAGAATACTGCGGAATGTCATCGGAATAATGCCTCAAACGTTGTTGCCACCTATACTATGGAGTGCAGGTAATCAGAATTTAATCGTCTCAACGAAAGCGCAGTTTTGATAACACCGGACAACAAAAAAGCTTCTACCTGGCAAAGCGGGTAGAAGCTATCAACCACAATGGTATTACGCGAGCTTCATCGCGAGTTGTTTTTTGGACAACTTTTGCCAGCTTAGCAGGGTTCATATGGGGTGTCAATGTCCAACCATTAAAGATTCAGGGCGATGGCAAAGTCAGGATGTGGAAGAAGAGAGACAACTATAGTAAGGTTGAAGTGAGAAGAATCGACCTGAAATAGAGAGTCTCTCAAAATGAGCGTAACACAGAATTCAAGCTCGTAGAATAATGCGACAGGTTGAGCAATCGGCTAAAGCTCGTTGTCTATCCAGCAAAATCAGAGTGGTCGTCTAGTAATGCTATCTGAATCAAAAGTACCCTCGCTATTGGCACAGGTGTTCATGTTATACTGTGTTCACTATTGAGGGGGAATGTCATGGCACACAGCTACGATCATCTGCGGGAAAAAGCGATTCAACTGCGGACACAGCACAACATGACGCTGGATGAGATTGTCGAGCGGTTGGCGCTGCCGAAAACGACGATCTACTACTGGATTAAAGATATTCGTGTCGTGCGGAGAAAACGCGAAAGAACTCTTGCCCAAATTAAGGGTACAGAGGCTATGAAGGCAAAATATACAGCGAAGCGTGAAGAAGCCTATCAGCAAGGAGTAATTGAAGCCCCTGAACTAATTAAGAATCCTCTATTCCGAGATTTCGTCGTTTTATATATGGCTGAAGGGGCAAAACGAGATCGCAATAAACTGTCTTTTGTAAATTCAAACCCAAGAATGGTGAAACTAGCTCATGATTGGCTCAAGCGGCTTTCGTCACGAAGCTTTTACTATGCCCTGCAATATCACGCTGACCATGATCCCGAAGCGTTAAAGATGTATTGGGCAGAGCTACTTGGTATTCAACCCGATGACATTAGACCAATCCGTAAATCCAACAGCAACCAATTATCAGGACGACAATTCCGTTCGATTCATGGTTTACTAACTGTCGAAACAGGCGATACTTACTTACGTGCAAGAATGCAAGCGTGGATGGACTTTATGGAAAACCAGTGGTAAAATCATCTCCTAGCGGGGCGTGGCGCAGTCTGGTAGCGCGCTTGTTTTGGGTACAAGAGGCCATGGGTTCGAATCCCGTCGCCCCGACTTTACAGACGCAAATCTGTGATACAATTTATGCCATATGCGGGTGTAGCTCAGTGGTAGAGCGTCTGCCTTCCAAGCAGAATGTCACGGGTTCGAGTCCCGTTACCCGCTCTGGAATCAATAAACACCTCCACAGGTTGGGGGTGTTTTTATTTCAGCAGAAATTGAGATAACAAAAACGTTCCAAAACAACTTTGAGGATTGGGACACAGCCGGATAATTTTCCCTCCAAAGTGGCGCAAATTGATGCGCCACTCTGCACTTCTGAACTACCCCCGGTGATGCGCCTGTAAGCTCCGCACCTTGAGCGGCTTTTCCTTCAGCGCCTTGATGCCCTGCACCGCCGCCATCGCCCCGGTCAGCGTCGTGATGATCGGCACGCCGAATTGATGGGCTGCGCCACGAATCACCGGGCCATCGGTATGCGCCTGACCGCCGCGCGGCGTGTTAATCATCAGGTCGATTTCCCCCGAACGCATGGCATCCACGATATGCGGCGAACCCTCACTCACTTTGTTGATCGCGTCACACGGCAGCCCAACCGCATTCAATACGGCGGTAGTTCCGGCAGTTCCGACCAGCTTAAAGCCCATCTGGTGCAGGTCACGCGCGATTTTAACCACCGCGCTCTTGTCATTCGGGTTCACGCTGATACACACCGTCCCGCTCAACGGCAGCGCCGAATTCGCTGCGATTTGCGATTTCACGTAAGCGTGACCGAAGCCGGATGCATGACCCATGACTTCGCCTGTCGAGCGCATTTCCGGCCCCAGTTGAGCATCCGCGCCGGGGAATTTCTGGAAGGGCAGCACCACTTCCTTGACGAAGAATCCGTCCACAGGCGGTTCTTCCATAAAATTCAGTTCCTCCAGCGTTTTCCCGGCAGCGATCTGCGCCGCATATCGCGCTAACGGGATTGCCGTAGCTTTGCTGACGAATGGAACCGTCCGGCTGGCACGCGGGTTCACTTCCAGCACATAGACGATTTCGTCACGGATAGCGAACTGAATATTGAACAGTCCTTTTACGCCCAGTGCCTTGCCGATACGCTGCGTATATTCGCGCAGGATTTCCATGTGGTACAGGGTGATCTTGTAGGGCGGAATCACGCAGGAGGAGTCGCCACTGTGGACACCCGCTTCCTCGATCTGCTCCATAATCCCGCCGACGGTCACATTTTCACCGTCACACAGGGCATCCACATCCAGTTCGAAAGCGTCGTCCAGGAAACGATCAATCAGCACCGGATGTCCGGTAAATTCGATATTCTCGTCCAGCCATTTGGTCAGCATATCGTCATCGAAGACGATGCCCATGCCGCGTCCACCCAGCACATAGCTCGGACGCACCAGCACTGGATAACCGATTTCATGCGCGACTGCCAGCGCTTCTTCCTTGTTGAGCGCTGTGCCGCCATCCGGCTGTGGAATTTCCAGATCATTCAGGATTTTGTTGAATTCCTGTCGATCTTCCGCCAGATTGATCGTCTCATAGGATGTGCCCCAGATTGGCGCACCTGCCTCGTGTAACGCTTTAGCGATATTCAGCGGAGTCTGACCGCCGAACTGCACCAGCACCCCGTCCGGCTGTTCCGCGTCAACGATGTTCAGCACATCCTCTGCCGTGAGCGGTTCGAAATAGAGGCGGTCTGCTGTGTCATAATCGGTGCTGACCGTTTCCGGGTTGCAGTTGACCATGATGGTTTCGTAGCCCATTTCCTTGAGCGCGAAACAGGCATGGACGCAGCAGTAATCGAATTCGATACCCTGTCCAATGCGGTTCGGCCCGCCGCCTAGCACCATCACTTTGGGCTTATCGGTGCGCCCGGTTTCGTCGCCCTCCTCATAGGTCGAGTAGAGATAGGGTGTATGCGCTTCGAACTCCGCCGCGCAGGTATCGACCCGGTAATAACTTGGCACGACTCCCAGCGCCTTGCGATGCTCCCGCACTTCGCGTTCGGTGATGCCCAAAATCTGCGCCAGATGGGCATCGCTGTAACCGTAGCGCTTCAGCTTGAGAAAATCAGCCTTGTCCAGTCGATCCAGCGTCAGTTTTTTGCTGATGATGGTGTGCTGAATCTGGATGATGTCGCCCATCTGCCGCACGAACCAGGGATCGAATCCAGTGGTTTGGCTCACTTCTTCCAACGGTGTCCCATTAAAAAGCGCCGAGGCTGTCTGAAATAAACGCTGTGCTGTCGGGACTTTGAGCGCTTCCGGCGGGGTATTGTCCAGCTTATAGCCAAAGCCCATCATGCCGATGTCCAGCGCACGGATGCCCTTTTGCAGTGCTTCGGGGAATGTCCGACCAATCGCCATGACCTCGCCAACCGCTTTCATCTGCGGGCCAAGCACTTTATCCACACCCCGGAATTTCTCGAAATTCCAGCGCGGGATTTTGACTACCACGTAATCCAGCGAGGGTTCGAAGCTGGCAGGGGTCACGCGCGTGATGTCGTTGGGGATTTCATCCAGCGAGAATCCGACTGCCAGGAGCGCCGCGATTTTCGCGATGGGGAAGCCTGTTGCTTTACTCGCCAGCGCCGATGAACGTGAGACACGCGGATTCATCTCGATCACGTAGACTTCGCCATCTTCCGGGCTGACCGCGAACTGCACATTTGCGCCGCCTGTCGCCAGCCCGACGCGATCCAGAACCGCTTTCGCCATATCACGCAGCCGCTGCATTTCCTTGTCGGTCAGTGTTTGCACCGGGGCAACCGTGATGCTGTCTCCGGTATGCACACCCATCGGGT
>JBGAGR010000190.1:0-15765 GCA_044226645.1 Aggregatilineales bacterium | reverse complement strand
GCCGGATTACCCGGCTGGGAGCGCGATGGCGACAGCATTAAAAAAACCTATAAGCTGGAACGCTATATGGCAGGGCTGGCTTTTGCCTCGGCTGTAGGCACGATTGCCGAAGGGCTTGACCATCACCCGGACATCATTATTGGATGGCGGAAAGTCACAGTGATTTACAACACCCACTCAGCCGGAAACAAAATCACACAGAAGGATATTGACGCAGCGCGGTTTATCGAAGCGCTGCCCTATAAACCGCGCGGGTAATAGAACGATGAATTGAATCCTCTATCATTATTATCGAGATAGGGAGACGAATGCTATGAGCGGGACATCTATTCGCGAAACCGTCATCGCCCGTTTGCAGGAACTTTCGGATGAGCAAATCGCTGAAGTGCTGGAATTTATTGGGAATATCCAATCACAGCACATCAGAATCGTGCCAAGCGAAGGCGACGATCCCCTTGTCGGTTTCATTTCCGGCCCAACAGACTTTGCCGAGCGCTCACAGGAGATATTACGTGCCGAATTTGGCAAAGCCAATCAAGGCTGAAGTCGTCACACCTTACTCTGAACTCGCATCTGGCATCAGCTTGTAAATACCGCTCGGATCGCTGAAGTAGAGTGCGCCATCTGGCCCGACGGTGATATCGGTGCGGCAAAATTGCCCCTGTAAATCCATCGGATAGACCGCGACGACAGCATCACGGGTTTCATTCAGTACCACGCGCTCCAATGCTCCTGTGTTCCACTGGCAGTAAAATATGTCGCCATCCCATTCCGGCACAAGTGGCGAGTCATAGACGACGATTCCTGTTGGCGCGACGGTGGGGTTATATGAGAGCAGCGGCGGCATATAATCGGGGATGTCGAGCGGCTGTGTGCCGTAGCAGTTTTCACCATAATCCGGCCCCCAGCCATAATTTTTCCCCGGCAGAATCAGGTTGATTTCGTCGTCACAGTGCAGACCGTTTTCGCTGCCGAAGATATTGCCGCTGTAGGGGTCGATGGTGAAATCGAACGTGTTGCGCAGACCGTAAGCCCATACGCTGCTGTCCGGGAAGGGATTCCCCGGCGCGGGTTTGAGACCATCCGCCGTAACCTCAAAACGATGGATTTTACCGGGGATGACATCCAGATTTTGGGCGTTGGATTCGTCGCCATAATCCCCGAACGAGGCGTACAGCAGGCCATCCTTGTCAAAGACGATATTCCCGCCGTTGTGCTTCAATTCGCCATTGGTGATGGGCACGGAGAGCATCACTTCGGGATTGCTGCCCACACCATTTTCTTCGTGAAAGCGCACAATCTGGTTAGCGGGCCACTCCGTTGTGGTTCCGGTTGCGGTATGTACCACCCAGATGGTTCCGTTCTCGCTATAGTTCGGGTCAAAGGCTATGCCCAGCATCCCTCTTTCAACCAGTGCATCGGTATCGAGGTGGATAACGGGTGCAATCTGCGATGTGCCATCTGCCAAAATCGCGCGGACATTTCCAGTGGCTTTCTCGGTATAAAACAGGCGACCATCCGGCGCGAAGGCCATCTTCGCCGGGAAATTCGCGATCATATACCGCGTGACGGTGTACTTTACATCCGCGCCGGGGTCAGGCGTGGCTTCCTGCGCGGCGGTGGGGATTACATAGACTGCGATCATGAAAAAGACAACGAGTAGAACAGAAAAACGCTTCACCATATTCAACGACCAATCTTAAAGTGGATAAGAAGCGTAGGCTCAGGGCAACACTTGAGTTGTACGGGGTCTGCGCAGCCAGAAAATCAGTGTATATAGTATGACTCCCAGTGCCAGCAGCACCAGTCCCAAAAACCATCCGGTATAGAGAGGAATTATGAGCGTTTGCGTATCGAGATAGCCAACACTGAGCTGACGTTCGAGGAAAGTTTGCACGACTCCCGCCAGTCCAAGCGCCAACCCGCTGCCCATGACACCGAACGCCACCAGCCAGAAGGGCATCAACCCGGTCACACGCCGGTTTTGTCCACGTATTTCTGCCGCGCCCTGATTCAATATACCTAACGACATCGCGACACCTGCAAATAGTGTCAGAGTCGTCTGCAAATCACTCAAGCGCGTTCCGCTCGTCCACTGACGAACATCTGGCGCGGCCTGTAATGTGCCCACCAATCCAATGCCCAATAGAAACAATAGCAAGCTCAGTGCATACCAGTGAGCCGCCAGCGTGTAAGTCGCGTTGCGATCCGACAAAGCACGATAGCTGTGGGCAGCGAAGATCAGATACAAAATGGGCACAACGATTAAGGCTACACTGCCAACCGTATCGACCCAATTCGGCGCGCCGAGTAAATCAAAGGTCGGAACAGTCAGCATTGCCCCGGCGAGTGTAAGCATCCCGGCGATGGTATAGATACTTCTGCTCATCCATCCCGGCGTGACATTACTGAAGCGGTGCATGAGCCAGAAGCCTAGCGCGACTGCCGCGACAGGATAGGCGATATTCACATTTAGCCCTAAGGCCAGCGCACGCAGGCCGCGATCTTGCAGATAGTCAGCAGCAGGCAGCAAAGCGATGATTCCGCTAAGGGCACTCAGCAGTATTCCTGCGCTCCAGATTTGAATGACCGGAACACGCGGTGATCCTGCCAGGATATTCCCGGCGAACAAGGCCAGCGCAGCGACTAAAATCACGGTTAACAGAGAAGGTAATTCCAGCATGTTGCGCCCGGACGTGAAGCCGATCAGGATGCTCAGAACGCCAACCCGTGTAGCCGAGCAGCTTTTCGTTGGCGACTCGTTCCTGTCCGGCAACATACACCCCGCCAGCAAGGAGTCCGGTCAAAACAGCCAGATTGAGCAGCACATTCGCCAGTGAACCAACCTGATTATAAGGCAAGGTATAGGCCAGTGAATCATCCGGCGAGAGAAATTTGACCGCGCCGAGCAGCGCGACCAGCACATAGAGAATCAATAAAATCAGCGTTTGTAAAAAGAGACGATAGGCGAGTTTTTGATTGGGAGTCATAGTTGTTTTCAGTTGAATTCCGACACGCCTTTAGCTTACACATGTCATCTGCTTTTGGCGAATCCCTTGACACACCTTGCCAACGTGGTACAACGGTAGTGTTTTGTCCATAGGATTGAATCAAAGGGAAATGACAATGGCAAATTTCGAATTATTGAGCCGGCTGCTGCACGACTCCGGCGGCAAAATCCTTCTGCTGGTGATGGATGGTCTGGGTGGTTTACCGCGTACATCCGACGGTTTGACTGAACTGGAAACTGCGCATACCCCCAATATGGATGCGCTGGCGAAAGCAGGCAGCACAGGATTAAGTATCCCGGTTGCGCGGGGGATTGCTCCCGGCAGCGGCCCCGCTCATTTAGGGCTGTTCGGCTATGACCCGCTGGAGCATGAGATCGGGCGCGGTGTGTTGGAAGCGACTGGCATCGGCGTGGAAGTTGACCCCGGTGATGTCGCGATTCGCGGGAATTTCTGCACCGTTGATGCATCCGGCAAGATCACGGATCGACGCGCAGGGCGTATATCAACCGAGGAAGGCGCGAAACGGGTTGCACTCCTCAAGAATATTAAAATCCCCGGTGTTGAACTGCTGGTCGAAGCAGTGCAGGATTACCGATTCGCCCTACGGCTGCGTGGGGCGGGATTGAACGGCGCGATTGCCGATACTGACCCGCAGGCGACGGGCGTTCTGCCGCTGCCTGCGAAAGCACTTGACCCGGCGGCGCAGCATACGGCTGATCTGGTCAACCAATGGATTGCCGAAGCGGCTAAAATCCTCAAGGGACACGAACCCGCCAATATGATCACGCTGCGTGGTTTCGCGATGGATCCGAATCTGCCCAAATACAAGGATGTGTATAAGCTCAAGGCGGCCTGTGTTGCGGTTTACCCGATGTATAAGGGCGTAGCGCGATTGGTCGGCATGGACATTATTCCCACTGACGGTCACGATACACCGGCTGATGAATTCAAGCGTGTCGCCAATATCTGGAACGATTACGACTTCGTGTTCTGCCATATCAAGTATACCGACAGCCGGGGCGAAGATGGGGATTTCGACGCGAAGGTCAAGGTGATCGAGTCGGTGGATGCGGCGCTGCCCATTTTGACCGCGCTCAATCCCGATGTGTTCATCATCACGGGCGATCACTCGACACCCGCCACGATGAAATCGCATAGCTGGCATCCGGTGCCGACGCTGCTCCATGCGCCGAAAACGCATATGCCTGATCGGGCGCAGTCTTACGGTGAACGGGAATGTATGGGCGGAGCGTTGGGTCAGTTCCCTGCTGCGGATTTGATGCCGCTGGCGCTGGCACACGCCAATCGTTTGGCGAAATTTGGCGCGTAAAACGCGATATGCGGCAGTCTAGCGCAGAATAAAACCTTTGCGGAGAGGGTCGTCAGGATCGATCAGGAATTCGTGCTTCCCGGTGATGTAGGCAGTGCCGGAGACTTCGGGGATAATCGCCGGGAAGCCGTTAACCGCTGTCGTAGAGGCCACTCGTCCAGTGAAGGCGGTTGAAATCAGACTTTCGATGGTGATGGTTTCATTCAGGTCGATTTCGCCTTTGGCATGGTGAATAGCCAATCGTCCGCTGACCCCGGTTCCGGTAGGGGAACGGTCTACTTCGCCCTCAGCAAAGATGCAGACATTGCGGCTGTGAACAGCGCCCTCATGCAGCATTTTCACCAAAATGGTTCCATACAGGAAATTGAGATCAGGATCGCCATCGGGATGTTTGATTTCGTAGGAGGCCATGACGGCGCGTTTGATGCGCATTCCTACATCGATGAGTTCGCTCTGATTGTGCGGGGTGATGTCAATTCCGAGTGGGGCGACATCCACATAGGCATAGAATGCGCCGCCGAAAGCGATGTCATAGGTCACGATACCTAATCCGGGTACATCAACAGTGAGATCACGCGCCAGCAGAAATGACGGGACATTGAGGAAGGACACACGCTCGACTTTACCATTGTAGAAGTGGGCTGTAGCGGTCACTCGCCCAGCAGGGGTGTCGATTTTGATCGTTTGGGATGCCCTCACCCCCTGCCCCTCTCCCTCATCCCGCAGGCGGGAGGCTTCGCTCGAGCGAGGGGAGAAGAAACCAGTTTCGACACCGACTTTGACGAGGCCGATGATGCCATGTCCACACATGGTGCTGAAGCCTTCATTATGCATGAACAGCACACCCACATCGCCATCCGGGGTAACAGGCGGCGTGAGGATGCAGCCATACATATCGGCATGACCACGCGGCTCCCACATCAGGGCGCGGCGCAGATCATCATCATGCTCACGGGCATATTGTCGTTTTTCGAGGATGGTCTTACCGGGCAGGTCGGGAAAACCTCCGGTGAGGATGCGAAGAGGCTCGCCCGCCGTATGGGCATCAATCGTCGTAATTTTTCGCCAGTGATCCGGCGGGTTCCACTCCCGCATGGATTACTGTGGTTCTGCCTCGGCATAGCCCAGGCGGCGCAAGGCTTCTAATGCAGCTTTGCGGAAGGTGTCGTTACCGGAATGCATGGCAGCGAGTAAGGGTTCTATCGCGCGTCGATCACCAATTTTACCGAGGGCTTCGGCGGCGTAGACGGGGGTCTGGAAGCCGGGGGCATCCAGCGCTTGAATGAGGGAGTCAACAGCCCGCATATCACGCAGTTTACCAAGCATGAGAGCGGCTTTTCCACGCGCAATCAAATCTTCGTGATCGTTGTTGACAGTCATGATGAGGGCGCGGATGGCTTCATCACTACCCACGAGGCCGAGCTTGACCACCGCAGTGCGGCGCTTATCTTTGTCAAAACCTCGTAAATCGGCTAAAAGCTGCTTGATATTTCTGGGATCCGTCTCCATGATTGCTGAACCTTTCAGATGGATAAAAACTACCAGATCAGCAAATAAAACCTAATTCCTAATTATGCCCCTGATCCTTGCATCACGCTAACGGATGGTTCGGCGTTCATGGTTATCACTAATTTTCCCTCGTGGATGCGGCAGACTCGATCTGCTAACGGGAGGATTTCCGGGTTGTGGGTCGCCATGACTAATGTCTTACCCGCACCGCGTGTGAGTTCCAGCAGCAAAGTTAGTATATTTCGTCCTGTATCTTCGTCTAAGTTGCCTGTGGGTTCATCCGCCAGCACGAGCGCAGGTTCATGGGCGAGGGCGCGCGCAATGGCAACCCGCTGCTGTTCACCACCGCTCAAGCGATCCGGGAAGGTATCGGCGCGATCCTGCAAACCAACACGCTTGAGCAGTTCCCGCGCTTTTATTTCGATGACCTGTCGCTTATCGCCGCGCAGTTCGCCGGGGAGGGTGATGTTTTCGAGAACGGTTAAGGTGGGGATAAGATTAAAGAATTGAAAAATGATGCCAATTTTGTCACGACGAAACAGGGTTTGATGCAGGTCATCCAGAGCGGTGATGTCCGTTCCATCAATGATGATCTGCCCTTCATCCGCCTGGTCGATGCCGCTCATCAGATTCAAGAGGGTGCTTTTTCCACTACCGCTTTTACCTAGTAATACGAAAAATTCACCCGAATGGATTTGCAGATTCACAGCATCCAGGACTTTACGCGGTTTGCCCCCTTCTTCATAGTGTTTGCTGAGGGCGCGTATCTCGACGATGTTTTCAGCCTGTGGGCCGTTGGATGCCATGCACTTGTTGCTCGTTCAATTTTTCACATTACCGATTCTATCAGAACAATTTCGCTAATGCACGTTGGAGTTATCTTAGATATAGTGTATTCTGGAAAATTCATGGTGTGCATAAACCTTTACGTGCTTAATAAATAATTCAGACACCTGCATGACAGCGGCAATTGTGCTAGACTAGGGCTTATTATCTGGTCTCACAGCAATGCACGGCATTACAAGCGCGTTCTGCATTGAACAATCCAATTTGGAGGGACATGATGGCTGGGGAAAAAAGCGGATATTACTACCCGAATAAGTTTGCTCGAATCTTCATCGACGCGATGGAAGAGGTCATGGGTAAAAATGGCCTCAATGCAGTTCTCCATCTCGCCAAGCTCGACCCGTTGATTGGGAATTATCCACCCGACAATCTGGAAAAGCAGTTTGATTTCGCCGATTTCACGGCGCTGTGTGTGGCTCTGGAAGAAATGTACGGGCCGCGCGGTGGACGTGGGTTGGCGCTGCGCGTCGGGCGTACCCTGTTCGCGGATGCGCTGCGCGGGTTCGGCGCGCTGGCGGGCGTAGGCGACCTGGCCTTTAAGGTGCTCCCCCTGAGTGCGAAGTTGAAGGTGGGTGTTCCCGCGATGGCGAACATCTTCAGTCAATTTTCCGATCAGGTTTCGAATGTGTATGATGAGGGCGATGACCGCATCATTTACACGCTGGAACGCTGCCCGATGTGCTGGGGACGCAAGGCTGATAAAGCCGTGTGCTTTGTCGGACAAGGCTTGCTTCAGGAAGGCTTACGCTGGGTGAGCGGTGGTCGTGAGTTCAAGGTTGATCTCTCGGATTGCATCGGCAAGGGCGACCCCATCGGCAAGTATATCATCTACAAAGAGCCGATTGAGTAGGTTTACCCCCTGGCCCCTGTTCATACATGGTTCTGAGGATGGCTCTTTAGCATCTAGAAAATCCGCAGGTTGTAGGGGAGGGCGCTTCGCAGAGACCCTCTCCTACGAGACATAAACTGCGGAATTTTTAATGTACCATTCATAAACCATGTTTTGAGACGGGATGAAACACAAAATGGCTCTATGAATCATTCAACTGGTTGGTAAATCGCTATGGTACAACCCAGTGATATTGTTATGGCGCGTCACCGTCTGGCAGGTTATTTGCGTCCCACTCCTTTGGAGCTTGCACCAGGTCTGGGCGGATCGGTCTGGTTGAAGCTGGAAAATGCCAACCGGATGCATTCGTTCAAGGTGCGCGGGGCATTGAATGCCATGATGGCGCTGCCAGCCGAAGCGCGGGCGAAAGGGATCGTAACCGCATCGTCGGGCAATCACGCGCAGGGCGTGGCCTATGCCGCTTATTTGCTGGGCACACAGGCGAAAATCCTGATGCCGAAGCATACACCGCGCCGCAAGGTAGAAGGCGCACAGCGCTATGGTGCAGAAGTCGTGTTATTTGGCGATAACTACGACGAAACCGAGGCGGAAGGCCGGCGTTTGGAACAGGTTGAAGGGGTGAAGTTTGTTTCACCTTACAATGATCCTCAGGTAGTGGCTGGCGCGGGAACGGTGGGACTGGAACTGCTGGATGAGCTTTCCGGCATCGCGCGGGTGTTGGTTCCGGCGAGTGGATGCGGTTTGATCAGCGGCGTGGGACTGGCTCTGAAAAACAGCAGCCCATCGATTGAGGTGATTGGTGTGTGCGCTGAATCGGCTCCGGCCCTGTACAATTTCCTGAATGATACACAGCTTCCGCAGCAGTGGGATACATTAGCCGAAGCGCTTTCCGGCGAAATCGAGGTTGGTTCGATCACCTTTGACATTGTGCGGAAGGTGGTTGACCGGGTGGTACTGGTATCTGAAGAGGCGATTGCTGAAGCGATGCGCTGGATGGCGTTCAAAGCCGGGTGGATTGTCGAAGGCGGCGGCGCGGTCGGCGTGGCAGCGATTTTGAGCGGCGTGGTAGAAATGGATGCCCGTCCGACGGCTGTGGTAATTTCCGGCGGCAATGTGGATGAGGAAACGCTGCGGCGAATCCTGACATAATGCGGGTGAAAAAGGCTTTTCATAGTTCCTCGTTCAGAGTGGGTGATCAGATGATGGTCCCCCATTTTTGTTATAAGTTGTTGGTTGTTAGTTTTAGTAAAAAGTTTAAGTCGATAGTCATCAGTCTACAGTCATCAGAAAAGCCGGAAATTATGGCATAGGCACTGGCCTTTGTGGCCTCAGCGCCACAAGTTACGGGAAAAATCGTGGCCGTGGCGGCGGCGCTGGCTGTGGCGGAAATTTGTGGCTGTGGCCATTATTTTATTGTTCGATCATCATCATCATCATCGAACGTTCGAAGGTGCGTGCCCTACTGATGCAGCGACAGGCATTTTGTTCCGCGTTCCAATAGTCTAAAGTTCCCGCTTTCGCCATCACCGCCGCCACCGACTTAAAGATGGTAGGCGGGAGCGGGAAATCAGCTCCAAGCCAACGCACAAGATTGCTGATTTGATGCACCAGATACAGCGTAGCGCAAATCGGAGGCGAAAGGGTGAACTTTTGGTAAACTTTTCGGTATGAATATTCTAACGGAAAATGGTTTTTAGTTGTTGGTTACTGGTTGTTAGTAGGTCAGCTTGCTACCTATCGCATGAGAACGAGCAGTAAAATGGTGATGGTTTCAACGATGGCGGAGGCGAGAAAAAGGGCGATGCTGAAGAAGGCGAAGGTATTCCAACGCGCGGGATTCGCATAGTCGCCACGTCGAACCCGCCACAGTTGGGAGAGTGCCAGCGGAAAGAGCAACAACACGGCTACCGCATCCAGCGAGGGCAGACCCGCAAGGATGAGCAGCGGCAGGGATAGATAAGCTAAAAGCAAAACGGCGACATATAAACGGACGGCGGATTTTGCTCCGAGGCGGACAACCAAGGTGCGCTTGCCGGATTGTTCATCACCTGCCGCGTCGGGGAATTCAATCGCCAGCAGCATAGCGAATTGCAGACAGCAGAGCGGAAAAACCGCCAGAAAAGGCAGGGCATTCAAATGACGCGCCTGAAGATAATAGCCGACCAGTGGAGTTAATCCGGGGATGAGCAGCGCGCCGCTCAATTCACCGATGCCGCGCGAATGCAAGCGGAGGGGCGGGGCGCTGTAAAACCAGGCCAAAAAGAGCGCCAGCCCAAGCAGGGGTAAGGTGAGCGGAGCGGGTACGATGAACAACGCCAGCATGAATCCGGCGGTAGTGGCGATGAGCAGGAAAGTCTGAGCGGTTCGGAGAGCTGTTTTTGGAGCGATGAGGCCATCTGGCAAAACGCGACTGCCGCCTGACCAGTTGGTGGGGGTCGGGTTGGCGCGGTCTGCTTCCAGATCAAAATAATCGTTGCTGTAATGGGTCATCCACTGGATGGCGGTGATGCAGATTTGTCCCCATAGGAGTGCTGCTGGATTAAGCGGCACTCCCTGATAAAGCGCGATGACGACTCCGAGCGCGTGAAAGACAAATCCGCCGACCAGAAACAATGGTCGTCCGAGGCGGATAAAAGCGAGAAAACGACTAAATCGGTTCAGGATTACCCCAATCGATGCGCACAGCTTTTTTGCCGCGCTTTTTCTTCTTCCCGAATGAGAAGGGTGGAACCGGGACTGTGGCGCAAACTGGTGCATACGTCCGGGCGGGTTCGCCATCCCAGATTTCCCATGACAGCGCGTAATGATTCACGCATTCCATGAGATAGTGTACACGCGCCTGCACATAATAGTGCGTGATTTCGTGTTTGGGATGCTGGGCGCGTAAGGCTTTGGTGATGCCATAGGCGGTGAAGGTCTTCTGTGAATTGATGTTTTCCAGCACCTCACAGTCGATCCAGTCCCAGAGCTGCGGGGTCGGGACATGGATCAGGTTGGGATTGAAGTAGGTTGGACGTTGGCACATGCGATTACTCCTTTTCTATTCGAGCGTGACCAGAGCGCGAATGGTTTGCTGAGAGGTTTTGTAGACGATAAATTCATCGTCACCGCTCCAACTGTTGATGCCCCACACCGAGTCATAGCCATCCGGCGCGGCTTTCAGATGCGGCGCGATTCCATCCATTTTGATAGGTGTTCCGAGGGCGACATCCGCCACAAACAGGACATGCAGCGGCAGGACATTGCCACCTGTGTAATTGAGTGAACGGCGGGCGAAATCGGCAAAATAGATGCCGCGTCCCATACGGCTGCCGTTGGCGGCGATCTGCGGAACGATCAGCCCGGTTTTGAGAATATGGCGCAGATTCCAGGATTTCGTGCCGTGAAAGAGGCTGACGATATTGTGCTTGCCGCGCTTTTCGGCTTTCCAGGCGGTACGTTCGGGCGGGATGTGGATGCTGTAGACATGGTGGATGCGTCGTCTGCCACCGCTGGTACGGGCGATGTAATCGGCAATCTGTTCATAGGTGGTATCACTGCTTTCCAGCGGGATAATCGTGACACCGCCCAATGCATCCAGCGGGCTGCTGCCCGTCGCGGTAGCTTGGTTGGCGGCTAACCCGGCTTCGAGTTGATTCAGGCGGTCTTCCTGCTCGGAAAGATGCAGAACAAATTCGGCAATGACCTGATTGCGGTCAATGCGCGGCGGGAGTTTGGTGGGGATGGAATTGTAGTATTCCTGCACCCAGTTTGTGACCTGTTCGCGTCCATCGGCATGTCCGAGGCGTTTGCGTGCGCCCTGAATTTGCTTGAGCAGTGTGCGGCCTTTATCAATCTGTGTCTGACTGAGGGTGTGAATATCGACTGCCAGATAGCCTTCGATGCGGGTGATGGCTTCACGGGTGATCAGATCGAGCAGGTTTTGCAGGCGCGGGTCGAGTGATGCCGCCGGAGCGGTATAGGTCGGAGTGGGGGCGTGAAGCTGAATTTCGACATAGCCCTTACGCTCTTTTTCGCGAATGAGCCTGTCGATTTCCGGCGTTTCGACCTGCTGTTTGGTTTTGGTCTGGGGAGACTGCCCGACGCGCCCCCAGGTGGTGGTCATCGTGCCGTTTTCCCAATACTCCACTGTCCAGAATTTGTTGTTGTTACAGGCCAAATCGGTGAATTGAAAAGTACGACGGATGATTGGTTCGTTCATCGCCCATGCTCCTTATCTGGAATTTGTGGATGTGATTGGTTGTTATCTATAATAATCCAGATAGAACATTTGTACATACCCCTGAAATTGGGGGTATGTGGCATAAATGCGGTAACGTAAAGAGATTCGAACCATCGCGAAATGCGCAGCAAAAAAGACAAAATTGAACCGCAGAGACACGGAGGACGCGGAGAAAACGCAGAGGGTTTTAGGATGTGAGGATAGTGATTTACTCCAATAAATTGGCGCGGAGGGCGGCGATTTCGTCGTCGGTGACGGCGGCTTTCTGGCGCAGATAATTTTCCGCCGAGCCGTAGGTGTCACGGATGTGGTGGAGGGCGGCGCGGATATTATCGGGGTTGGCGATGAGAAGGGGCTGTAGATGCTCCGGGCGGACACCCACCCAGCGGAGTCCCTGTACCATGCGCTGTCCATAGCGGAAATAATTGTCGTAATAGCGGTTGCTCAGGCTGTAGTCGGCAACGATGATGTCTTCGGATACACCCAACAGGCTCAGAATGAGCGCCGCGCCGACTCCGGTGCGGTCTTTTCCGGCGGTACAGTGGATGACGGCAGGCAGGTTATCGGCATTGGCGATGCGTTTGATGATGGTGCCGTAGACGGTGGGGTTATTTTCCAGCATCCCTTTGACATAGAAAGTGGTCATCAACACGGCGAGTTTGCGACGGTTAAAGACCAGCGCCATGAAGCGTTCGCGCTGCTCGTTCTCGTTATCGGTGTCGAGCGGCAGGTGAAGGTATTCCGGCGCGGGGTCTTTTGGCAGGTTATCCGGCTCGACATCGACTTCCTGCTGGCTGCGCAGATCACAGACCAGTTTGAGACCGATTTTGTCCATCAGCGCGAAGTCGTTTTCGGTCAGGCGATTCAGCGCGGCGGAGCGATAAATCAGCCCGGTACGGACGCGCTTGCCATCAGCAGCGGGATAGCCGCCTATATCGCGGAAATTAACGGTGCCTTCAAAGGGGAGAATGCGTTCTGGCAGCGGGTCATCCTGTACAGGGATAACCAGTGTGTTGGGATCAAGATAGGTGATACGGTTGCGCTCGGCGACGACTCCGAAAGCCACGACAGCGGCTCCGAGCAGCAGAAACAGGATAATCAGTGGCAGGGTCATAGATAGGCTCCAATGCGCTCTGCCGCGAGGCGAACGCCAACCATGTTACGGGCAACGGGGCCGATTTCGAGTTCTGCCAGCGAGCCTGTCACGTACAGACCGGGCGACCAGCACAATGTGGAATCGACGATGGGGTAATCATCCGGCGCGAGCCGCAGATTTTCATGGGCGATGGCTGAATCCAACCATGTGCCGCCGGGACGACGGGAGTCAAAGCCTGTCGCTAGGATGATCTGGTCGGCGCTGAGGGTTTCGCCGTTCGATAAAGATAGCGTGTGCAAGGGCGCAGCGTGCTGCACCCCTACGATTTCACCGAGGCGAAGGGTCAATAAGTTACTATCGAGTGCGCGTCCCAATTCGTCGGCGATGTCTTTGGGCATGGAGCCGCGATGACGTGCTTCAGTGATGATGGCGCGGCGGCGGGTATAGTCGCGTTCCTGATTGAAGCTGTCCAGATATTGATGGGTAATCCAGCCTGTGTCCGAGTCGAATTGGTGGACGCGCAGGGGATGACGGATGAGCAGCGTAACATGTCCCGGATGACGGAGCGCGAGGGTCATGGCGGTCTGGGCGGCAGTGATGCCTCCACCGATGACGACCAGATGTGACCAATCAGGCAAATCGTCCCGGCTGAAGGTTGGGTCGAAGATATGGTGAATGGATGCGCCTGCTGCTTGAAGCGGCTGTGCCCAATCAGGCCAGTAGGGCTGTTCGGTGCTGCCGATGGCGATGATGACGCGGCGGGATTCGAGTGCGCCAGCGTCCGTTTCGACACGCCAGCCGTTTTCGATGCGGCGTAAACCTGTCGCGCGTCCGGTCAGGCGTAGGGTGTTGAGATGATAGCGTTCGATGAGCAGGCGGTTATGTGCCTGGAATAGTTCAAGTGAGGGTCGCCCGTAGGGTTCGATGAATTGGGCGAGCGGTGCGCCAGCCTGCGTGCGGGTGAATGTCACCAATGAAAAAGGATCGTAGTGCAGGTTATGGGCATGAGATGAGCGCAGGTAGGCCATCCCGGTGTTGGATGCGAAGTGATTAAAGAGCGTCAACGGCTCCTGATAGGGGTCGAGTACCCGCAGGTGGTCGGGCGCGATGTTTTTTCGACGGGTCAAATAGAGTGAGAGATAAGTACCATGTATCCCTCCGCCGATGATAAGCCACTCTAACATTCGTACAAAATCCCCAAAGAATTATCATGCTATCCTACCACAAGTTAGTATTCTAGAACGGAGTCTTGTAGACGCGCTGCAAAATTTCGAGTAAAATTAAACTCAGGTTAAAAGTTCAAGCGCGTAAAGACATTTTTTGTCCGATGCGCGACTGGCCCACGCGCGCAGTTGCGTTCCTCCCATTAACGTTGGGGGAGGTTAGGCTGATCGAACGCGAGGAATACAATGGACAACCCAATGAACCCCGAAGAAGAGCTTGAAGACGCATCGGGTCCAGCAGACATCATCAAGGTTTCAGCGAGGTCGCGCTCAACGGCGGTAGCTGGGGCAATTGCGGGTGTCATCCGGGAACACCGCTATGCCGAGGTACAGGCGATTGGCGCTGGCGCGGTCAACCAGGCTGTCAAGGCACTGGCGATTGCGCGGGGCTACCTGAGCCGGGATGAAATAGATATTATTTTCACACCTTTTTTTACCGAAGTGAGCATTGACGGTCAGGAACGCACAGCGGTGCGCTTTGCGGTTGAACCGCGTCCGCCTAAAGCCTGAGTATAAAGGCGGCTGTTCTGCGTATTGATTTGCATTTGCACACGACGGCCTCCGATGGACAGCTTTCGCCATCGGAATTGGTTCAGCTTGCCCGTGATCGCGGGTTAAATGCCATTGCGGTAACCGATCACGATACAACTGAGGGTATTACTGAAGCACAGCAGGCGACTCCCGGGTCGCCTGTTATTATTCCGGGTATCGAACTGAGCGCGGAAGAAGACGGCGTTGATGTTCATATGCTCGGTTATTTCATTCAGATCGAGCAGACGGATTTTCAGGCACAGCTGGTGCGCTTTCGTGATGACCGCCTGAACCGGGGACGCAAAATCGTGGAGCGGTTGGGCGAACTGGGTATGCCCGTCGAATGGGATGCGGTGCTGAAACTGGCGGATGGGGGTTCGGTAGGCCGTCCACATGTGGCGCGGGCTATGATCGCGGCGGGGCATGTGGATTCGCTGCAAGAAGCCTTTGAGCGTTATTTATACACGGGCGGCCCGGCGTATGTATCACGGGAAAGGCTGTCGCCGGAAGCGGCGGTTGCCCTGATTCACAGCGCGGGTGGTGTGGCGGTGATGGCGCATCCGGGGCTGGTTGAAGGCTATGCGGCGATGGTGGAACGGCTTGTGTCTGCGGGATTGGATGGGGTGGAAATCATGCATCCCAAAAATCCGAAAGTCGTGCGGGATAATTTGCGTGGACTGGCGCAGAAGCACAAGTTGATCGTGACAGGCGGCTCAGATTTTCACAGGCGACTCGATCCGATTGGGTCGGAGACTCCGCCGCCCACTGTTTTGCGGATTTACGCGAACGGGCGACGCATTACCAGTAAACCTTTTGTGTCCCTACCTGAAAATATCGCTCACCGCGAGTTCAAAACCGGGCAGGACTGAGCCTCCGGACACTATATCCTCCAGACCGAGGGTTTTTACATCTTCTTTGCCCTCGTAGACCTCGATTATCTGCTCATCTGGAAAGACCAGCCAAACCAGCGTTGTGCCAAAGGTGATATATTTTCAGCCTTTTGCGCATATCGCGTTGAAGTCAGTGGGGATTTCACTTCGACTGTAAATCAGGCGGTACAGGTACTTCGCGCGACGGTTCTTCGGGAAGGCGTATTTAGAATATAGCCCATCAGGAATGAAGGTGGTATCCCAGGGACATATAGCCG
>JBGAGR010000189.1:0-17094 GCA_044226645.1 Aggregatilineales bacterium | reverse complement strand
ACTCCCAATCGCATACACTCGATCCTAGTCCATGCAGGAAAAGGACGACACGCTTATCTTCGTCGCCCGTCAATTCATAGTAAAGCTGGATACCGTTTACGCTGGTATGAGGCATGGAATAAATCCCTTGAAATAAGTATTCAAAATTTTTCGTGCGGTAATCAGGCTTATTTCTCCCGAAAGGCTTTTAGCGCGTCCATATCCTGCACAGCCCAACCGATTTCGGGACGCAGGGCTTTGGATTCTTTGTCCTGTGTCATGCCGATAAATCCAGCGACAAACTCCATTTCGTAGGTAACGACTCCTTGATCCCACTTGAAGGGGACATGAGAGAAGCCAGTGCCTGCTTGGTTAGCAGTGAAGCTGTTAAGTTCCCCTGTAGGGATATAGTCCAGATAGCGATTGACCGCATAAGTCAATTTTTCGTCGTTTCCAGTATTGTCAACATTCTTGACGTATGGGAAGAACTTGACCAGCCACCCGGTGATGAAAGGGCCGCCGCTTCTGTTTTTCTCTTTGTAGAAACTCTCCCAGAATGTCTTATTGATATTCCCTTCAGAGGTTTGGATGAACTCGGTCAGAATCGGATCAAGCAGTTTTACCCACCAGCCGAGTTCATATTGAGCAAACTGCCGGGTGCATTCCTGAATCATACGCCAGTCATTTGGGCTGCCTTCCAGTGTGATTGCTGGAATACCACAAAGAGATACCCAATACTCGAAAAAATCCTGTACGGTATCCATCAGAACGACCTCGAAAGCGGTCTTTTCAATGGGCGTTGTCGTTGAAAATTGTGGTGTGAGCAGCGTGTATATATCGGTAAGCACATTACGCTGAATTTGCTTACCGAACGCTGCTATAACTTCGTCCCAGGGAGCATCGATTTGTCCCTTCCACATGTCACTGCGTGTGATAGTGAGTCTCTTTTTGCCCTCGTGTTCGACAAACAGATGGCGCATTTTCTCGGCATTTGCGCGGACATGCATAGCAAAGCCCTGCGCAATCAGCAGCCAGATATGGTCAGGAGAAATAATTAAGGGACGGTGGTCACTGAATGCTGAATGGACAGCGGACACAAAGGGGTGCATGTAACAGTGAATAAGGGATCCCTCTCGTTTGGAGCAGGCTTCGACTGGACTCCTTAGACGGTGTTCGATTGCCTGCTGGTATGGTATTTCTCTGAGGAGTGTTTTGGCGTGCTCAACATCGCACAGATCAAAAGTAATTTTCTGAATTGGAGTAGTTAAGCTTCCCAATTGGCTTACCTCGCGAATAGCTGCATTTCCATCATTATAGATGGAAAATGATTGGAGGTTAGCGACCCAGATAGGCTTTACGCAGTTGGTCGTTGTTCAGCAGATTTCGCGCATCGTCGGTCAGCACAATACGTCCGGTTTGAACGACATAGCCACGTGTAGCGATGGAAAGCGCCATATTCGCGTTCTGCTCGACCATAAAGATCGTGACACCCTGCTGGTTGACCTGTTGGATAAGTTGGAAGTTTAACTCGACCAGCAGCGGTGAAAGTCCCATCGAAGGTTCATCCATCAGCAGGAGTTTAGGACGCGACATGAGCGCACGTCCCATCGCCAGCATCTGCTGTTCGCCACCGCTCAAGGTTCCGCCCATCTGGCTGAGGCGTTCTTTCAAGCGGGGGAACAAGGTCATGACGCGCTCGAAATCTTCTTTCACGCCATCCGGGTCACGACGCAGATACGCGCCCATCTGCAAATTTTCCTCAACGCTCATTGAGCCAAAGATACGTCGGTTTTCCGGCACTACCGCCATACCGCGTTCGATGCGGTAGCTGGTCGATTGGTTCTCTACGGCTTCCCCGGTGAATTCGACTGTGCCATTGGCTGGTTTGACGATTCCCAGAATCGTTTTCAGCGTAGTGGATTTGCCGGACGCATTCCCGCCCAGCAGACACACGAGTTCGCCGGGATAGACTTCCAGACTCACATCTTGCAGAATGTGAATTGGGCCATAGTACGTATTGATATTCTGTAAACGGAGCAGAGGCATTTTCCCCACTCCACCATTAGTGTTGATGGACACACTCAATCCAATCTTTGCTCAGATAACGACAGTCTATTTAGATTTTGTAGAGAAAGGTATTTGGCAACTACGCTCCTCTACTAAAGACTAACAACCAATAACTAACAACTTTTATATCACTTCCGCGCGATTTCCTGATTGCGTCCCAGATAGGCTTCAATCACCATCGGGTCAGTAGCAACCGCGTCAAAGCTGCCTTCCGCGATCTTTTCGCCATGATCGAGCGCAATTACACGGTCAGAAATGCCGCCCACGACACCCATATCGTGTTCAATCAGGATAATCGTCAGGCCAGCTTCGTCACGCAGCTTGCCGATCAGTTGGGTGACTTCCTGTGTTTCTTTCGGGTTCATCCCGGCGGCAGGTTCATCCAAAAGCAGCAGCTTGGGTTCGGTCATCATGGCGCGTGCGATTTCCAGACGGCGACGGTTGGCGTAGGATAGGCTGTAAGCGGGTTGATCGAAGCGATAGCCCACCAGACGATCTCCGAAGAACGCCAGCTTTTCTTCTGCTAACTGGCGGATGCGCTTCTCCTCGTTCCAATATCCGGGTAAACGGAAGATAATGTCCAGCCAGTTGGTATGGGTGCGCAGATAAGCCGCACTCATGACATTTTCGATGACCGACATATTCAGGAACAGCCGCAAACTCTGGAATGTTCTGGCGATGCCCAGTTGAGTGATCTGGTGGACTTCCCGACCTGCCAGCGAATGACCATCAAAAATAACCTGACCACCATCCGGTTGATACAGCCCGGTAATCAGGTTCAGAACGGTGGTTTTCCCCGCGCCGTTGGGACCAATCAGGCTGACGATTTCGCCTTTTTCGACACCGAAGGAGAGTTCACTGACGACCTGCAGACCGCCAAAATGCTTGGAGACGTTTTGGAGTTCGATGATATTCATGTCAGACGACCTCAACCCGCCGCGTACCCAGCAGACCGTTAGGACGATAAATCATGAGGACAATCAACAGCACCCCGACGAGCAGCAAACGGGTCACACTCGGTTCCTGTGAAAGACGTGTTTCCCAGACGAAAATCAGCAGATACAGCGTTGGAATCAGCGCTATTAGCTTCCAGTAATGATTCTTGATGCGCGTCACTGCTAACAGCAATACCACCACAACCGCGAAAGCCTGATTGCCCGGAACCGTATCATTTTTGGGTATCGGCAGCCAGTTGCGAATGGCATCAATGATCGCGGAGCCAGTGGGTCGCAGTTTACCGAACAATTCCGGCGCGGCATTCACCAGCACAGGACGTAAAATGAGTCCCCCGACAACAACGGCTGCAATCAGGATAATGATATGCCAGCGTGGTTTGATGGCGGCAAAGAGTGTTACCAGCACAGCGATGTAAAATAACTGACCTGCGAGGGTCGCGTTACGCAGCACATCCGGGATAGCGATGATAACCAACGCACCAAGTAAAACACCCGGTAAACTGCCCAATCCACCAAGTACGATGATGGCGTAAATGGTAATGAGCAGCGTGGTATCAAAATTTTGGGGAAAAACCGATCCCTGCTTGGCGGCAAACAGCGCACCACTGAATCCTGCGAGGGCTGCGCCTGCCGCGAATGCCTGAAGTTTTAATCGGCGCGTCGGCATTCCCATTGCTTCCGCCGCGAGTTCGTCTTCCCGCATCGCTCGCCACGCCCGTCCAATACGCGAGGAATTCAGGTGGTAAATCACCAGTATAGTGATCGCCATAAACACCAGCATCACCAGATAGTAATCCTGTACGCTGGTGGCTGTGAATCCCAGAAACGAGAATTTATCGAGATTGGGGATGCCGTTTGGCCCACCTGTCAAGTCAAGCGATGTCTCGCGCCCCGGCAAATTCACGCGCGTCACACTCAGTAAAAGCTGGACGAAAATTTGTCCGAAGCCGAGTGTCACAATCGCCAGATAGTCGCCAATCAGTCGCAGGGATGGTGAACCGAGTATAAGGCCGAAAATGGCGGAGATACCGAGCACAATGATTAACGTCAGCCAGGTAGGGAGATGAACGGCAGTGAAATCTGATGACAGGTAGGCATATGCATATGCGCCGATGCCGAAAAAGGCTACGAAGCCCAGATCAAGCAGTCCTGCGTATCCGGCTACGACGTTCAGGCCGAGCGCCAGCATCGCATAGAGCGCGATATTCCCGGCAATCTGAAGTACGAAATTATTGTCGGTCAAAATCGGGAGTGTGAAACCAAGCACTACCAGAACGAGCAGCCATCCCCAGACGGGCAATCGCCGGGATGTTTTCTGGAAAATCGCACGTAATCCTTGTGCCTGATTAACGCGCTGCCCATACTGCTCAACCCACTGGTCAACACCAATTTTATCTCGCGACATCGCTACACCTTCTGGGCGATGCGCGCGCCCAACAACCCACGCGGACGGATGAGCAGCACCAGAATCAACACCGCGAAGGCGATGACATCCTTAAATGTGGTGGATACCAGACCAGAGGCGAATGTCTCCGCGAACCCTAGCAGAAAACCACCCAGCATCGCGCCGGGAATGTTGCCGATGCCACCCAGCACCGCTGCTGTAAAGCCCTTTAATCCAGCGGTGAAACCCATTGTGTGGTTGATGCTGGTAAATATCATACCCGTCAGGACACCGCCTGCGCCTGCCAGTGCGCTGCCAATAAAAAAGGTGAAGACGATGACCTGATCGACATTGACACCCATCATTGCGGCAGCTTCGCGATCAATTGCAACGGCACGCATGGCCTTGCCGAGCTTTGTCCGCCGCACCAGAAATTGCAGCACAATCATCAGCACAATAGCGGTGATAATGACCAATGCGCGGGTAGCGGAAAGTCGTACAGACCCTATATCAAGGCCGAGCGTGGCAGGAATAAGATCGCCTGTGGTGTAGGTGCGGAACTTGGCTGTCATCGTGAGCTGAATCGCATTTTGCAGCAGGAACGATACCCCTAATGCGCTGATGAGTGGTGCGATGCGTGGGGCATTGCGTAGCGGGCGATAGGCGAACTGCTCGATAACCACGCCGAGCAGCCCACAGCCGATCATCGCCAGGATAAGCATCAGCGCGATAATCAGGACAGGAGCAATCACAGGGCCGGTGGATGGCAGCAAAAAGACCATCACAGCGTAACCAATATACGCACCAATCATATAGACATCGCCGTGCGCGAAGTTCAGCAGTTGCAGTACGCCGTAGACCATCGAGTAGCCCAGGGCGATCAGGGAATATACAGCCCCCAACGTCAGCGCGTTAATCGTGAGTTGAGGCAGTTGAGCGATTATGGCATCCATAGAGGTGTAAGCTTTTGCCTGGTTAAGGCTCTGACTCGCAAAATCTGCTGTTGGTACCAACAGCAAATGGATTGAGCGAAAGCCTGATTCGGATTTCCGTTATATATACCAGATAGTAAACCAGGGTGACAAGCCGCCACCCTGGTTTTAGTTACGAGTTTATGCTGCTGCTGTTGAAATTAGCCCGAAGACGTTGGTTCCGGTGTCATTTCAGGCATCATTTCTTCACTGCTGGGATTCGGGACGGAAACGAAGTTATCGCCCTGAACCTGATAGATGTAGAACTGAGCGCCCTTGACATCGCCGTTTTCGTCGAATGACAGCGGTGTACCGAGGATGCTGACAGCCTGATCGGTCTTGGCAACTTCATCGCGAACCGCTTCACGAGTCAGGTTACCTGCGTCAGATGCGCGTTGGATGGCTTCCAGAATCACGGTAGCAGCCGCATAGCTGGGCGGGCCAAAAGCGGTGAAGTCCGCGTTATATTGATCGGTATAGCGCTGGACAGCATCGGCTGATGACTCAACGCCGCGAATATCCGGCGCGAAGTTGGAAACATAGCTGCCCTCGGTTGCGCCGGATGCGCCCGTGATGAAGTCAGCAACATTCAGGAAGCCGTCACCACCGAAGACAGAAGCGGTCAGGTTCTGTTCCTTGAGTGCCTGTGCCAGCAGTGCCCCCTGCGAGGCGATCTGACCGGGGAAGAAGACGACTGTCGCACCCGAAGCACCAATCTTGGTCGCGAGCGTGGAGAAATCGGTATCGCTTTGGTTCACTTCTTCGCGGCCTACAACGGTTCCGCCAGCATCTTCAAAAGCCTTCGAGGCTTCGTCTGCCAGACCAACCGAGTAGGATGTTTTGTCATCAATGATGAACAGTTGGGTTGCGCCCAGGACATTGTAAATGAAGTTACCATCCGTCGGCCCCTGGACGGCATCGGTCGGGACGGTACGGAAGAAGGTGTCAAAGCCATTCTGAGTCAGTGAGGGGCGTGTGGCTGAACCGGAAACCTGTACCAGACGGGCATCCTTAAATGCCTGCTCAGTATTTTCAACTTCCTGGCTGCCTGCTGGCCCAACGACACCATAAATGTCCGCATCGGAAATGAGCGATTGCGCAACGGTGACTGCGATAGCTGGGTCAAGCTGAGTATCGCCCTGAACCAGTTCGACATTCCAGCCAGTAGCTTCATTGAAATCATCAACGGCTAACTGTGCCCAGTTCAATTGTTCCGTTCCGATAGAGGAAGCACCACCCGTGAGCGGAGCCATGATGGCGATCTTTACGGGTACGCTGGGAGCACTCGATTGAGCAAAAGCAATCGAATTGAGTGCCAGCAGAACGAGAGAAAACACGATGATCGCGGTAACGGACTTACGAAACTTGAACATAGATTTAGTACCTTTCTCGAAAGAAACAATATGCTGCTTAGGAGGCCTGCTTCCGGCGATTAGCCCAATACAGGATGGGTAATCCGCACGAATTGAAAGTTTAGCGTGAAGATTGTAATTGTCCACTTTGGGAAGAATTTCACAAAGCGGACAGTGCATGTCGAATTTCTGCCTTGCGGGTTATACTGGCGTTTTGCAAAATCCCCTTTTGAGATTGGCGGTTGATGAAATGAAATATACGCAATTGGGTCGAACCGGACTAAGGGTTTCCGTAGTCGGGTTAGGTTGCGGCAACTTCGGCGGCATTGGCAGTGCCCCGGCCTTTTTTGGCATGGGGGAAAATGAGGAACAGGCCTTCGCCATCATGGACGCGGCCTGGGAAATGGGCATCACCTTTTTCGATACCGCTGATGCTTACGGCGGCGGACGCAGCGAAACCTATATCGGCAATTGGCTGCGTGGCAAAGGTGCGCGTGTCCGTGACCAGATTGTGATGAGTTCGAAAGTCTTCAATCCGGTGGGTGAGGGGCAAAATGAGTGGGGACTCTCGCGCCGTCACATCATGCGGCAGGTGGAAGCCAGCCTCAAGCGGTTAGGTGTCGATCATCTGGACATGTACCTGATGCACGAGCCAGACCCGCATACACCCCTCGACGAAACCTTACGCGCGATGGATGATCTGGTGCATCAGGGCAAAGTCCATTACATCGGCGCATCCAATATGCCCGGATGGTTGATGACCAAATCGCTTTGGATCAGTGACAAATACAATCTGCATCGTTTCGAATGGGTGCAGAATGCCTACAGTTTGCTGGATCGTACAGATGAACGCGAAGTGCTGCCGTTGTGTAAAGATCAGGGATTAGGCTACACACCCTTCAGCCCGTTGGCAGGCGGCTGGCTGACCGGGAAATATCAGTCCAAAGCCGATTTTCCTGAAGGTTCGCGCATGACTCTGCGTCCAGAACCCTATCAGCGCTTTTTGAATGACGCGACCTTTGACGGGCTGAAACAATTTAAGGCTGAGGCCAACAATCGCGGTGTGAGCATGAGTGGCTTGGCACTGGCCTGGGTGATGAGCAATCCACTGGTGACTGCGCCCATCATCGGCCCACGTAAGCCAGAGCATCTTCAGCCTGTACAAACCTTGGAAGCGCATTGAACTTCAATTGACAGCGGAAGAACGGGATAGCCTGACCCAATTATTTCTCGATTTTTTAGAAAGGTCTTTTCATGAAAGTTTTAATCATTAAATCAATCGGAAGTGCGCCAACTGCTGCCGATGCGTGAATGTATGGATGTGATGGCAGAAGCGCTTAAAACACTGGCAAGTGGGAATGCCATTCTAAAAGCCGCTGCGCCCGGTGCTGTGGCTGCCGGAAAAGTATGGCGCGCTCGGCATGATGCCTGCTTATCTGGGTGATATTCAGGCGATGGGTCTGGAAAGTGGTCAGCGTTTTCCCTCACAATCACGGCACCGAATTTGACTCGCACATTGGCGCGGTCATGCTTTACGAGACCAAGCATGGACAGTTGCTCTCCATCATGGATGCAAGCGAAATCACGGCGATACGCACAGCGGCCGTGAGCGGTGTCGCGACCGTTTGCTGGCGCGGAAGATGCTCACACGCTCGGCGATTCTCGGCAGCGGCGTTCAGGCCAAATCGCATCTGGCAGCGATGCTGGAGGCGCGCCCGGTCAAGCGGGTGCGCGTGTGGAGTCGTAATGCTGAGCATACCCAGCGTTTTGCCGAACGAGCATCGAAACGATACGGTATTTCAGTTGAAGCAGCTAACAGTGTGCAGTCAGCCGTTGATGGGGCGGACATCATTTGTACCACTACATCCGCACCGGAACCGATTTTACAGGGTCACTGGATTGCTTCCGGCGCACATATCAATGCAGTAGGCTCAAGCGTCCCGTTTACCCGTGAATTGGATACGGCAGCAATTGTAAAATCTAAGATGTTCGTTGACCGCCGCGAATCTACGATTAACGAGGCGGGTGATTTCCTGTTCCCGAAGAAAGAAGGGGCGATTACCGATGACCATATTCTTGGCGAAATTGGCGATATTCTGCTGGAAAAGATCAAAGGGCGTATAACCCACGACGAAATCACCCTGTTTAAATCACTCGGTCTGGCGATTGAGGATTTGGCATCTGCCAACCACATCTACAAAAAGGCTGTTGAGCAGGGTGTCGGGATTTCTGTCGAATTGGGTGGGGGGCGCGAGGATGATTAGCCCAATTTCGCTGGATGATATTCGCGCCGCGCGGGAACGGATTCAAGAGTCCGTCATCCGCACGCCGCTCATACGCCTGAATGTGGATAATGCCCCGGCTGAAATATATCTCAAGCTGGAAAATTTGCAGCCGATTGGCGCATTCAAACTGCGCGGTGCGGGGAATGCCATCGCACTTGCCAGCAAGGAGCAGTTGGCTAAAGGCGTTTATACTGCCAGCGCTGGAAATATGGCGCAGGGCGTGGCATGGCACGCGCGACGGTTGGGCATTCCCTGTACAGTGATTGTTCCTGACCATGCGCCTGAAACCAAATTGGCAGCGATTACGCGATTAGGCGCGAAATTTATCAAAGTCACGTTTGATGAGTGGTGGCAGGTAGTTGTCACGCATCAATTCCCCGGCATGGAAGGGCTGTTTGTCCATCCGGTCAGCGATCCGGCGGTCATGGCTGGCAACGGTACGATTGGGTTGGAAATTCTGGAAGATTTGCCGGATGTGGATGCTATTTTGATTCCCTACGGCGGCGGCGGCTTAAGCTGCGGCATTGCTTCAGCCGTACGACCCTTGAAGCCAGACACGAAAATCTACGCCTGCGAAGTTGATACCTCGGCGGCGTTTGCGGCGGCATTGGCAGCAGGTGACATCACCAAAATTGATTACAAAGCCTCGTTTGTCGATGGCATCGGCAGCGGGAGCGTTCTGCCGGATATGTGGCCTTTAGCCAAAACCCTGCTGGATGGTTCATTGGTGAGCAGTCTGGCGGAAGTCGCGGAAGCAGTACGCACTTTAGCTGAACGCAACCGCGTCATTGCCGAAGGCGCAGGCGCGACTCCAGTGGCAGCGGCGTTGGCTGACAAAGCAGGAAGTGGAAAAGTCGTTTGTGTCGTCTCCGGCGGGAACATCGATTTTGAGAAATTGGCGAAAATTTTCAAACGTGAGATGTGATTTAATAATTTCTTTCTAATCTCAGGTTTGTACAATACGGCGGCAATTTTGCACAAGTAAGAGGATTTCATAAATCTTGATTACCAGACGACTTCTCTCAACAACGGCTTTTGTTGGCCTGATGTTTGCGGCAGCGGCCTGCGGGTCAAATAATGCGCCTTCTGACAGCGGTGGAGCAGCGGCAAGTGCAGGCGGTGGTATCGATACGCAGACAGTAGCATCTTGCACCGATGTCAAAGACCCCAGCATCCAGATGGCAGCGAATAGCAATCAGCAGCGGTTTTCCGCGCCGGAGCAGGTCATTGACAACAGCCATACCTACTGCGGCATTCTGACGACTGAACACGGGCGCATCATCATCCAGCTTTACCCCCAGTATGCGCCGAAAAATGTCAACAATTTCGTGTTTCTGGCCTCAAAGGGCTTTTATGATGGTGTAGTTTTCCATCGCGTCATCGCTGGCTTCATGGCACAGACGGGCGATCCCAGTGGAACGGGCGCAGGTGGCCCCGGTTACGACAATATCCCGCTGGAAGTCAGCAATAATCCACTGCGCTATGATAAGCCCGGCGTGATTGGTGTGGCGCGTACTCAAGCTCCAAACTCAGCAGGCAGTCAGTTTTTCATCACCTTCAATCCGGTACCCGGTCTTGATCCCGGTCCCGGTAATGATGGCTACACGATTATCGGCAATGTTGTGAGTGGTATGGATGTCGTAAACCAGATCAAGATTCGCGATTTGGACAGTGATCCAAATGCTGGCTCAATTGTCCCGGATAAAGTGCTGACAGTGCGTGTCGTGGACATCGGCGCGAAATAAGACGCAAATAGGAACAATTCATCATCGCTCCGGCTTGGGATGCCTACCGGGGCGATTTTTATTTGCCTGTCTGTTTAATTGGGTTTTATAAATAATATAGGGTTTTGTAGAGAAGGCGGTATGTTTAGGTGCAGTTTTCCCTAAAACCGTAGGCTTCGCCGCGCGAATAACGCCTTTTGTTATTGAAAGTCTATTGTAACGCGCTGTTCCCAACCGCGCCAATATTTGGGTGATTTTCGATTCGACTTTCCGATGATAATAACCTTTGTTCAAGATCATTGATTTGTGTCGAAAGGGGCTGAAGATGGGAAGATTATCCGATAAAGTGGCGTTGGTGACAGGGGCGAGTCGCGGTGTTGGCAAGGGCATCGCGATGAGCTTAGGCGAAGAGGGCGCGACGGTCTACATCACCGGGCGCACAGTGGAGGAGGGCAAAGCGGCGGTTCCGCTGGCAGGAACTGTAGGCAGCACAGCGGCGGAAGTGACTCGTCTGGGTGGCAAGGGAATCGCCGTGCGCTGCGATCACCATGACGATGCACAGGTCGAAGCTGTTTTCCAGCAGATTGACCGCGAACAGGGCAAATTGAATATTCTGGTCAACAGTGCTTGGAGAGGTTACGAGGGCTACGCTGATGGACGCTATCCGCCACCCAATGTGCCCTTCTGGGAACGCCCCATCGACTATTGGGATGAAAATCTGGATGGCATCCGCTGGGCATATGTCGCCAGCGTCTTCGCGGTAAAGCGCCTGGTCAAACAGGACAGCGGTGGATTAATCGTCAACATTTCGAATCCATCCCCCAATCCCGGCAACCCTGCCTACAATACAGCGAAAGTCGCCGTAGATCGGTTAACCTTCGAGATGGGGCATTTGCTGAAAGAACATAACATCGCGGTTATTTCACTCTATCCGGGACTGGTGCGCACCGAAAACGTGATGATGAATGCGCAGTGGTTCGATATGTCCAACTCCGAATCACCACAGTTCACCGGACGGGCAATCGCATCACTCGCGGCTGATCCCAAAGTCATGGAGAAAACTGGTCAAACGTTGGTTGTCGCCAAACTCGCTCAGGAATACAACTTCGACGATATTGACGGCAAACGACCTGTACCAAATTAAAGCCTATTCGCGTGGTGGATGCCAACCTGCTTTAACCCATCGTTCACGTGCTCTTATCACAATTTCACGGTTCATCTTTAACCGCTCAATGGTTGCTCGGCCTATAGCAGTCAATCCGACTACCTGAGTGCCGTTTTCACTCCAACGAAAATGCTCTTTCCAGTGCTGAGTGCGTGGATTGAATAATTCGGTAGCTAAATTCGTCTGAGGATCAGTCCCGGTCTGAGCATCATTTTTATGGTGATTACATCCGATGCATGAAAGACAGAGGTTACTTTCAATCGTTTCTCCGCCTGCACTTTCAGGTCGGATGTGATCAACTTCCATTTCAATCACGATGGCCTGCGGGGTTTGGCAGTATTCACAGCGTCCGTTTGCGCGGCGGGTGACGAAATCCCGTAGGCTTTTCGAGATAAAAGCCATCAAGCACCGATTTTAAGATAATCGTCTACATCCTGACCACGCTGCTTGAGCAGGAGAAGCGCCTCCGAACGCAGCAGCATATCACGCTCAACGAGGTTGACTAATCCTTCGAGTTCTTTCTGCTCGGCATCGACTAATGTTCCCTGCTTACGTTCAGCGCTCAATTCATGCCATCGGAGGGATTGAGTCCAGGGCAGCCGTCGATACACAACCGCCCACAACTGAGCATTCGAATAACTTGCCATTTCAGCCAGAAGATTGTCGGTTGATAAGGATTCCGCCGGATGCGCAAACAGGACATCCAGACTCTCAATCAGCACTTTTTCGAGCGGACGGTCACTGGCTTCTGCCGCTTCCTGTACCCGCTCATAAAGATCATCTGGTAATTGGAGTGTGACTGATTTTTGACCCATAACACTTGGCTCGTGAATCACTTTTCCACAGCATACTTGAACAATTACGGTTGGTCAAACACCCTTAATCCGAAATGCCCTTCTGCGCGTTGATTTTTGTGGGGGTGACTCGCACCAGCAGTTCACCCTCAACCGCGTTACGCTTACCAAATGCCTCGGCTTTGTCTTGTCCCATATAACGACCACCAATTTCAGTTGCCCACCGCAGAAATTCTTCATGCGTGGGGTCAACGATTTCAGCGATGCCATCGATCAACACATAGGCAAAGGGTGGCTTCTCGTCATCCACGCAGATGCTCACCCGTCCATCCCGTCGGATATTTTTCGCCTTAACGGTGGTATGCCACGTCGTGAAAACCAGCACATCGCCATCCAGCGTGAACCAGATTGGCGCGACATGTGGACGACCATCCTCGCGCACACTGGCGAATTTAGCTGTGCGCGGCGTATCCATCAAAAACGAGCGATATTCTTCCGGTGTCATGGCTTGCATAATGATTTCTCCAAAAACAGCTTTGCCACTTTAGACCGCATAATCTCGGCTATTCTTTCCCTTCACCACTTTCCAATTCACCAAACGCGACCAATATGTCCTTCGCCACAAGACTGTCAAACGGTTCAGTAGGGTTGTTATAGAAATGTCGATAAAGGGGTAAACCAGCTTGGACGCTTTGATAGAGTATGATTGCCCGTTCGCGTTGACTTTCATTCAATTTATCAATATCAAGTTGAACTTTACGGGCTAAATCGTAGAGAAGCTCTATAATTCCGCCCTTACCTCTAATTTCCGATGCTTCCAATAACTCTAGCAAGAATGGCACAATCATACAGGGAACTTCCGTCCTCACCAATTCTTCAATTGGTCCGTAATCTTCGTGAGAAGTACGACCTATATCCACTACATATCTATCAAGGTTTTCAAAGGCTTTGCCTCTTATCTCTCGATTATCGGAGGTTATATCCCGAAGCCATTTGGGAACAAGAGGAGCATTCAGACTTTTCCAATCAATAGAGTCGAGACCTTTTAGAAGTTCAGACATTTTTACGACCTCAAAATGATAGTTTGTCGCACTTCACTCTTTCCCCACCACTTCCCGCGCAATGATGATGCGCTGGATATGACTCGTCCCCTCGTAAATCTGCAAGCCCTTGATGTCGCGGTAATAGCGCTCAACCGGATATTCACTGGAATAGCCGCGTCCGCCGTGAATGAGCACCGCATCCGAGGCGGCTTTCACAGCGGCTTCGGTGGCAAACAACTTGGCAATTGACGTTTCCCGTGTACTCGGTAATCCCTGCGTTTTCATCCATGCCGCGCGGTACACCAGCAGCCGTGCCGCGTCCACATCCGCCGCCATATCCGCGATATTGGCCTGAATCATCTCGAAATCGGCAATCCGTTTGCCGAATTGACGGCGATTTCGGGTAAAATCTACACAGGCATCCAGACACGCTTGCGCCACACCCAATGCACCAGCCGCCACGCCCAATCGTCCATGATCGAGCGCGGACATCGCGACTTTAAAGCCTTCGCCGACTTCGCCCAGCATGGCACTTTTCGGCACGCGACATTCATTGAAGGTAATGTGTGCGTGGTCGGACGCTTTGTGACCAAGTTCCTTCCCCGGCATTTTCTCACGATTGAAGCCGGGGGTATTCGTCGGAACAATGAACGCGCAGATGCCTTTATGCCGCATCTCCCGGTTGATGCTGGCGAACACAATTGCTACATCTGCGATTCCACCGTTGGTAATCCAGATTTTCTCGCCGTTCAGCACATAACAGTCGTTTTCTTCTCGCGCAGTCGTTTCCATGCTGGCGGCATCCGATCCGGCATTCGGTTCGGTCAGGCAGTAGCAGCCAATCCATTCGCCTGTGCCGAGTTGAGGCAGATACGCGCGTTTTTGTTCGTCCGCGCCCCAATCGCCGATGCAATTCGCTACCAATCCGGCATGAACCGCCAGAAAGCCGCGTACCGATGAATCTGCTCTGCCCAGTTCTTCATACACCAGCGCGAAACTGCCATAATCCATCCCTGCGCCGCCATATTCCGCCGGAACCGTTGCAGTCAAAAAGCCGAGTTCGCCCATCCGCTTGACCAGATGAAGCGGGAATACGCCCGTTTCATCGGCTTCACGGGCAATCGGCGCGACTTCGTTCTGTGCGAATTCTCGTGCCAGCGTTTGAATGTGCTGCTGTTCGGGAGTTAATGCAAAATCCATTTTGCCCTCTAAACTTCGATTCTTAGGAATTTTCTTTTGCTGTCGCCATCTCATTGAACAACACAATCAGAGTGTCCAATCCCTTGTGAAACAGCGCAATATCGTAATTCTCATTCGGGCCATGAATGCCTGCATCCGGCAGACCGAATCCGAGCAAAACACTGGGCGTATGTAGTGTTTCCAGGAAGGTACTCACAATCGGAATGCTGCCGCCGCTGCGCTTGTAGGTCGGCTCGACCTCCCATTGACTGCGGAGGGCGCTCGCCAGCGCCTTAACCGGAATACTGTCAATCGGCACAGTGACGGGATATGATCCATCCACTTGTTGAACATCCAAAGTGACAGTTGGTGGCGCAATTTTATGCAGATAATCAGTGACAAGAGTCGCGATAATCGCCGGATTCTGATTATCGACCAGACGGCAGGTGATCTTGGCGAACGCTTTTGCTGGAATGACCGTTTTTGACCCCAACCCGCCATAGCCGCTGTGGATGCCGTTGATTTCCAGTGTCGGACGTGCGGTTGCCCGTTCCACCAGTGAATATTCTGCTTCACCCCATGCCTGCGGCGCACCGACCTGATGATCCCACTCGGCCTGTGTCATATCGCCCTTATTGAGTTCGACCCGTTCCTGTTCGGTCAAGGGACGCACATCATCGTAAAAACCGGGGACAGCGACTTTTCCATCTTCGGTATGCAGCTTGGCGACCATTTCTGCGACAACCTGTGCCGGATTATGGACACGTCCACCATGCATACCACTGTGGAGATCGGTTTTCGGGCCGTGTACCGTGAATTCCATCGCCAAAATACCACGTAAAGCATAGGTAATATCGGGAAGATCGGGACTGGAAATGCCCCCGTCCGCCACGAAGGTATAATCAGCTTTCAAACGCTCCGTATTCTTTTTGACCCATCCCGGTAGATTCGGCGAACCGCTTTCTTCTTCGCCTTCCAGCAGAAATTTTAGATTGATCGGGCAGGGCACATCGCTTTTCAGATAGCATTCCGCTGCTTTCAAGGTCATGATGCTGTGACTTTTATCGTCGGAGATGCCGCGTGCGTAAATTTTGCCATTCTTGTGGACGGGTTCGAACGGTTCAGTATCCCATCCATCCTCCTTGATGGCCGGCTGTACATCATAATGGGCATAAATCAGCACAGTTGGCTTATCCGCTCCTGCGCCCAGCCATTCGCCGTACACCACCGGATTCCCGCCTGTTTCGGAAACTTCGACATTGTTCAGCCCGATTTTGCGCATATCCGCTGCCAGCCATTCCGCCGCGCGGCGCGTGTCCTCTTTGTGTAATGGATCAGTGCCGACGCTGGGAATGCGCACCAGTTCTTCCCACTGTGCTAAAAATCGCTCACGATTCGCCTGAGCATACTCTAACGGTGTAACCACTTTTCTATACCCTTCTGCCGCGCGGGCATGTGCTTTTTGATAGCAATATCGAATTTTACCCCTGAACTGTAGCCTTTATGCAGCGGATTCGCTACAGCCATTGCGAACAAAGTGGTACAGCCGGGAAATAAAAAACGGCACAGGATATTGCTACCCTGTGCCGTCAGTTTGCGGTCTAACGAATTAGACCGAAAGCGGAATTAGCGATTGAAGCGACGGTTGCCGCCACCATTACCACCGCGATTGCCGCCGCCGAAACCACCCGAACGTTCTTCACGGGGACGAGCTTCATTGACGGTCAGCGGGCGATTATCAACCGAAAATCCATTGAAGCGCTTGATGGCTTCTTTGGCCTGTTCGTCGTTGCTCATTTCGATAAAGCCGAAACCCTTGGGACGACCAGTGTCGCGGTCAGTGATGAGCGCTATGCTGGTGACATCGCCAGCCTGTGCGAACAATTCGCGCAGTTGGGCTTCGGTGGTGTCGTAGGACATGTTGCCGATATACAATTTCGTAGCCATTGAGAGACTCCTGTACAAACTTAAAGGATAGGAGTAGTGATGAACGATAAGTGCGGTTAGGCTGCGATATACGATCAGTCTGTGTCGCCTACCACTTATGGATGTTAACCACTACTGGATTTTTATAGAGATGGAAATCAGACCGAGCAAAAATCTTGAAACAGGAGCCTTGCCAAAGGCAGAGGAGCGCGAGTTGAGAAATTGAAGCTAAGAGGAAATCGTGAACTCTATACAGTCATTATCCCACA
>JBGAGR010000188.1:0-16154 GCA_044226645.1 Aggregatilineales bacterium | reverse complement strand
GGGCCACGCTGTTTCAGTGAGGCGTATTTTTCATATTCGAGGGTGAAGCGTTCTTCGCGCAGGAGCAGCGCGGCGGTTTCCAGTTCAGCGCGGACATCTTTCAGACCACTTTCATCACGCACGTTTCGCAGTTTGGCACGTATTTTGCCGCGATAACTGGTGGCAAAGGCTCTAAAGCGGCGCGAATCCCGTACCCAACCCGCGAATTCAGGATAGAAATCGGGGTTGCTGCCGTTAAAAATAGCGCTGAGCAGTTCGTCTATGGTGGTCATATTGATCCAGCGCAAATCTTATTTATAGCGCCACATCATGCGTGATACCGTGTACATTTGTCTGACTTCACGCTTCCAGCGTTCATAGACCGCTGGCGAATTAAGTGCCTGTGCATGACCATACCATGACGAATCCTGATCGCCCATCATGATATTGAGGACAACTTGGTCACGGGTTTTGCCTGCACCGAAAATGCCTTCCGAATCTAAGGTTTTCATCACAGAACGACATAACGAAAGCATTCTGTCGTTGACGCTCTCATCCTCAAACTTATCGTAGATAGCCGATTTGACTAACCATTCATTGACCTCCTCAAAGCAGCCAACGGGTAAATAATGATATGCCCAATCTGCTGGACTCCAGCGTAGTGATCGGGCAAGCTGTGGAATTTTCCATTTCTTATAGCTCAGGTTGTATTTGTCCAGCTTGTATTCAGCAGCTTCCCGCAGCAGACCTTCTTCGCTGTTGGAGGTTGGAATAATGTATTCCCAGAGCGGTGCGTGAAACAGACTGAAAGCGTAGAATGTCTCGTCGGGATGGGCTTGTTGTATATCAACGAAGGCCTTACGTGCTTCATTGAGGAGAAGCGTTTGAAATTCAGGATAATTCAGTTCGTTAGTCATACTTATCTCACCTTAACTCACGACTGATCGACGTGCTTTTACCAGAAAAGCATTGGCACGCTCGTAGTCGGGACGATCCGGCAGCTTCGAATCGTGGAAAGCGCTGTCGAACTCTTTGTGTAGGCTCAAGCGCCATTCGTTGACTTCTTCCCAGGGGACTTCCGCACGACGAATCGCCAGCAGTCGTTCACGATAATCGCCGACATGCACTGGAACATACCCTTCACGCAGGGTGGTCGTGCCGGAAAGCAGCAGGCGAATCAGATGCATAGGATGTTTCCATTTGATCGCACCGTGATTCTCGATGTCTTTTTGCAGCTTTTTAAACTGCGAGAGGACATAACCGTTATAGGTCTGGTAGACCATTTTCGAGAGGAAGATCGAGCGCATATCGAGAAGTTCCTGCGCGATGGGTGAGGCGTATTCGACCAGTGGCGTATACAGGCATTCGAGAATGTTGGGATTGGCCTTCAGCGCCAGTGTGATGAATTTTTGCAGATCCCAGAAGCATTCCTGCGTTTCGTCATTTTCAAGCTGTTCCGGTACACCATAGAGCGACCAGTGAATCGCCGCCGGAGGTAGATAGATGCCGCGCCAGTCAGTATCGGATGCGTTGTGATCGAGTCCATAGGCGCGGGAGCCGATGATGCAGCGGTAAATGATGTACTGGTAGAGGTTATGTTCATCTCCCGGCTCAAGCGGATTCTGATAGTGCTTGCGGACAGTGAAGTCGCGGCGGTGCAGAGCGATTTCCGTACCATCCATGAAGCGCACACGGTAAGCATGTGTGCTGTCCACAGGCGCTTTGGTGATGACACCGACGACACCGCTGGCGAACAGCACATCGTCATTCGTACCTTTGATGCCGATATGGGTCACGACCTGCGTACCTACCGCAACGATGTGATTGGGATTATTTTCCATTGTGCCATTCAATTTCTATAGGGTCACAAAGGGTCATTATACCCTCGAATATTGTTCCGTGATAGCGTGAATCTGCTCCTGTGCGGTGGACAAGCGTGGGGTAAAGGTCAGGTGGCGGAAAACGCCGAATGCTAGACTCGAAGCAAAAATTCTTGCGAGATGGAGATAAATCATGCGATACCGCTCACACCCTTTTAAGGCGATGCTGCTCATCGGGCTTTATGTGCTTCTATCAGCAACATTCGCTCTGGCTCAGGATGTGCCTGCACCACAATTTTTATATCGGGACGAAAATCATCTGGTGCTGCTGAATGGGTATACAGGAGAAGCTACAGAACTGCCTCTGGTCGTCACAGACGGGGACTATTTTACATGGTCGCCGGACGGACGTTATTTGCTGGCTCTCCTCGATGAGCCTAAAACACCGGGGATGGACTACTGCCTGAATCTTTATGATGTAGATGTACAAAAATGGCTATATGACAAGCCGATTTCATGCGCGGTCAGTGACGTGATTTTCTCTAGGGATAACAAACAGTTATTCTACGCATCTGAAATAGATTCGAACGGTGTTTTATGGATATACAACCTCAATGATAAGAAAAGCCGGGAACTCTATCAGACTGAAGGGGGAGATGATTTCTATCGAGCCGGTATAGGTAATCTTCAATGGTCGCCTAGCATGACTTACCTGACCTTCGGAAGCTCTATCGAGATTATGGGTGGTTCTCTCAATTCATTGGTAATTATGAATGTTGAAAATGAGCATTTCATTTCCCTGGACGCACGAGACTCTTACAATGCTTATTATAATCCAATATGGTCAGTCGATGATCGCTGGCTGGTTATGGTATTGCAGGAAACATATGTCCGAACCAGTGATGAAGGCGATGTTTATCTGGTCAACCCTGAAACCGGAAATTCCTACCGCGTCACGTATACCCCTGCTGCATACGAGACGGATATTCACTGGACAGATGATGGCAAGATTGCATTTACTGAAGTGACGGAACAAAAATTGACATTCACGTTGGAACAGGCGATGAATGTCGAGGCTGTGCCGCCCGATAAGATTGTTACGCCGGAGCCTTTTAACTATGTCAATGATCGTAGAGAAGGTGCGATGATTTCGCCTGATCCGAATCTTTGGGCGTGGCGTGTGGTAAATTCGTCAGGCGATACCACGACCTTGAGTATCGGCGCTATTTCGTCTTTCAATCGCACTGAAAAGTTTGCCGTGTCTATTCCCGGAACCTACAATGTTTTGATGGGCTGGCGACCCTCGGATTATCCGTATCCACAAAGGTAGATAGTTCGTCCACTTTAGAGGAATATGTGGGAGTCCATAAGGTTTTCCCCCTATAGACTCCCTCTGACTAGCGTTCTATCTTACGAAGGCGCTTCATAATTCCAGGTGTAGTTGTTGTGCAGTTGGGCCACCTGACCATCTGGCAGGACGACATAGAAATAAGTGGCGATGCTGCTGCTTTCTACTGTGAAAATGTAGGGCTGCTCCGCACCGAGTGCCCATCCGAGGGAATCGTGTACAGGGCTGTAGTTGCCCCAGACCTTGCCAAAGCCGCTTACTGGTTTGGTATAACCTGCGGGAGGTGCATCAGTTATGGGATTATCCGGCAGTGTAGCGTACTGACTTTCCACATAGGTTTGATACGTGCCATTTTTGTTCAGGGCGTAAATGGTACTGGTTCCGGAGAGCCAGATCATGAAGCCGCGCTCAAAGGGTTCGTAGGCTCCCTGCCAGGTCACACGATCTACAGGCGAACGGCAGCCATGTGGGTCGGCATCGCCTTCGGTGAAATGGAAGGTTGGGACACAGTTATCCAGTGAAGCCGAGATGAGTACGGGGACATCGATAATCGAATAGGCGAGGCGGCGATAAGGCGCGAAAGATGTCGCACCGATGGTGTCATATGCCCAGAGGATGACCCGTACTCCATCTGCGCCGCCATTCAGCAAAATATCGGTAGAACCAACACCAGGCAAGTCAGGATACAACCGCAGTGGTGCTGCTGTGATGCCGGGTTGCAATGAACCCCGGTCATAGACCTCTAGCAAGACCTGGACACTGCCGCTGACGCTCCAACTGGCTGTAACCGTGTCGCCGCGCGGCTCGACTCCAAAAATCGCTTCGGTAGCATGCTGGTTCGAAAGGGCGAAGGTATTGATTTGTACCGACACCGTGGCATCTGTGTAATGGTCGCAGCCGTCGCCGGGAAAAGCGACCCCTGGTACCAATAGTGGAGAGACACCACATGCACCGAAAAACGGGGTGGGTAGTGGTGTTTTGGCAATGACGACAGGTGGATTGGTATTCACGACTGGCGTGGCGGTGGCTGATGTGCCTGTGACAGGAACGACTACTTCGGCGCTGTCCAGTGTTTTGCCGTTAGTCATATCGACCACACGCAGTCGCAGGCGTACCGGGTCTTCGGACTGCTGCGGCAAAACTGGCGCGACTACACCGCTGCTGGTCGATGGCAACCACAGAAAAGGACGCGACAATTCCACCGGAATCGTGCTGCCATCTTCCAGCAGTTGGTCGAAGGTGATATTGGTATTGGGCGGACGATTTTCGACCTGCCACGATACATTGATCCGCGCTTTGTGTGTCACCAGATCACCGGCGTTCACATTCTGCACATCACTGGCGAAAGCAACTACCTGCGGATGCCAATCCTTCATGGTTTCCATATCGTATGGGATGATCAGCGTGCGTTCTTCAACGACTTGTTTTTGCTTGTTGAGAATTGAGAGCTTGTAAGTTGGTGGAGCGAATCCCAACGGCGGTTGAACGGTGATTTCGCGCGAGTTGTTTGCTGGGATGGTTTCGCCGGGAAAGACATCGCCCCATTCGTTTAACTGATAAATTTGCAGCGATAGACTGTCATCTGGCGGCAGATTGATGACATACCATGAGAGGTGTATTGTAACCCGCTGATGTTCCAGATCATCGAGTGTCACGGCAGGGACATCAGTGCTGAAGGTGATAATCGCGGGTGGCAGAATTGTGTCTGGCTGTTGTTGAGCGTGGACGAAATAAACGATACCAAAAACTAAAATGAGGAGACTTGGGATAATTTTATGGGAAGTGGAAAGCGGAACATGGAAATTGAGCCTACGCATCGAAACATCTCCTGATAATCTCTGCTATCAGTACCTATGTTCGATTGTAGGCGTTCAGCGCGTTGGGTAAACGACGGGAAAGCGACGGTTAGGCTACGGTTGATTAACTCACGCGCTGTGCCGTAACAACGAGGCGGTTGGTGTATTCCTGAGTGGCGGAGTCGTAGGAATCGAGTTCGCAGGTAATTAACGTCAGACGTTCATCGGATGTAGGGTTCAGGATGCTGGTGTCGTATTCCGAGACGGACTGGATGGCGGTTACGGAATAATGGCGCTCGGTCATGCCATCAAATACGGTAATGTCCGCGCCGACGCTGAGTTGGTCGAGCTGGTAGAACGGCCCTGCGCTGCCGTCAGGGTAGGTGGAATGCGCTGCCAGCAGGATGTTGCCGGGGTTATCGAAGGTGGCAGTGCCGGCGAGATGTCCGACATGTTTTTCCCATGCGCGAATCACCCAGGTGCTTGTGCCCAATGGAAATTCGACAATTTTACTGTTCAGGTTGATGTCCGCGATGGTCAGGGTTGGAGTGTTATCCGCACTGAGTGCTGCTGCTGTGGCGATGGTCATGAAAAGCAGGGTTAAGAGCAGGAATAGTGTTTTACGCGGCATAGTGTGGGCTGTACTCCAATGGGTTAGAGGATCGTATGCTTATCGTACAGCCGGGATTAAATAATTAAATTAAGGTGAATACATTATTCGTATAATATTGGTAAAAGTTTCATAAATGCGATGGTTAAAGGTAAAAAATAACCAATTTAGATGGATAAGATAATTTAGAAGCAAGGTTGTAGTCTGGGGGAAATTAATTGTTGTGATGAGGTGGCGGTTTGGCGTGATTTTAATCCTTCCTGTAATCAGGGTATGATTTCAGCGTCATTTTAGAGGTGTTTGAATACTATGGACTTTCTGTGGAAGCTGCTCGGCATGGATCAACCGCATCCGTTATCCCGGCCTGTATCGGGAGGCGCGCCTAACTTTGGCCCGGAAACCGACCCGGCGCTGCTGCCTGCCCCGATCAAGCGCAAGGTACTGATGATTACGCACAATCCGAAATTGCATTCACAGGGCGGCAAAACCATCAAAGACTATTTCGGCTGGAATGAGCCGGATGTGCTGGCACAGGGCTACATTGACGATGTGCGCTGGTGCAGCTACGGCTATGCCAATTATGAAATTGTCGAACGTATTGTGGTGGATGGGTATCCGCTCAAACGCGATGGTTTTCGTTATACCGAGCAGACTTATCTGGACGCATGGCGGACGCGCAAATTTCATGACCCGGACGGGGTGGATTACCTGGAACTGGTGCGCGAATTCCAGATGATCGAGAAGGTCAACAGTGGGGCAATTGACGAGGTCTGGCTGTTCGGACACCCCTACGGGGGTTACTACGAGTCGATTATGTGCGGCCCCGGCGCGTTCTGGTGCAATGCGCCGCCGCTGGCGGGGACAGAACATGCCGCGCGGCGTTTCGTGATTATGGGCTTTAATTTTGAGCGCGGGGTGGGTGAAATGCTGGAAGATTTGGGACACCGCGCCGAGTCGATTCTCTTCAAGGTATTCGAGCAGACACAGGGGGATGTGAATCTGTTCGAACGATTTTTGCGCTACGACATGAAATATCCGGGAAAAGCGGAAGTGGGGAATGTGCATTTCGCGCCTAACAGCCAGCGCGACTATGACTGGGGTAATCCGCGTCCGGTTCCGAGCCGTTGCGATACCTGGTACAACTTCCCGAATCTTTCCGGCGATTCACGCATCGTGACATGCTCAGAATGGGGCAATGGTGATATTCGCGAGCATCATCGCTGGTGGTTCCGACACTTCCCGCATATCGTCGGGCAGTCGAACGGTATCGGCTGGAACTGGTGGGAATACGTGATTGATCCGAATCGCGTCCGATAACACCGCGCTCGTTTCGTAAGCCGCGTTTTTCAAAAATAGCCACTTGCACTAGAACAGGCTTTCGTTTATACTATGTGCAACTGAAAGGTTGCATATAGAGGTGTGAAGCGTGGACAAAATCACTATCGAGCGCAGCATATGGATTAATGCGCCGCGCGAACGGGTATGGCAGGCGGTGAGCGATCCAGTACAAATCGCGCAGTGGTTTGCACCGGGAGCCGTTTTTTCAATAAATAGCAATCGAATTTCGGTGCGAATCGGCGAAACGGATATGGAAGTCGCCGTGATCGAAACGATTGACCCGCCGCGTCAATTGACCACGCGCAATTTACCGGAGATGAATCTTGCGACTACCTATCTCCTCGAAGAAGAAAATGGCGGCACACGCTTCACCGTGATTGAAAGTGGATTGGAAACGCTGTCCGAGGACGAACGCCAGAAACATCTGGAACAGGATAGCAATGGTTGGGTGATGGCGCTGGAAAATCTCAAGGCTTTTGTGGATGGCGAGAGTTTGCCGCATCCACAGGGCTTTTAACGGTAAACAAAAACAGAGTAATGAGGATATTATGCAGATCAGAATGAACAGCATTTTCGTGGACGACCAGGATAAGGCGCTGAAGTTTTATACTGATGTGCTGGGCTTCGTGAAAAAGTCGGATGTTCCAGTGGGCGAGTTCAGATGGCTGACGGTGGTTTCGCCAGATGGGCCGGATGATGTTGAACTGCTGCTGGAACCGAATGATAACCCGGCGGCAAAGGCCTTTCAGGACTCGATTTATCAGCAGGGGATTCCCGCGCGGCAATTTTCAGCGGAAAATGTGCAGACGGAATATGAACGGCTGAAGCAGCGTGGTGTGAAATTCACGATGGAACCGACATCGATGGGGCCGGTGACGGTGGCGGTGTTTGATGACACCTGCGGCAACCTGATTCAGATCGCCGGGACGTGATATATGGAAGCGCCGATTTTCGCTGCATTGGCTGACCCGATGCGGCGGCGTTTGCTGGTGAATCTGGCGGAACATAGTCCGCGCACTGCGACTCAGCTTGCCGAGGAATACGACAACATCACACGGCAGGGGATTCTGAAGCATCTGCAAATTCTGGAACATGCGGGATTAGTCGCAGTGCATCAGAAGGGGCGGGAAAAGCGCTATACGCTAACGCCCGAACCGCTGCGTGAGGTCGATGAATGGATAAAAGCGCTCAGCAGCAAGTGGGATGAACGCCTGCTGCGGCTGAAGTATTTTGTCGAGAATGATATGACAGACGAATAGGACAAAATCAATGGCACGAGGCAAACGTATGAACGCGCCCACACCATTATAGTTGGGCGCGTTGCTTAAGTGTCGTTTATTGTATATGGACGAATTTTGCCTCTGACGGCACACCATTGCTGTTGACCAGAAAGAGCATGTAGTAACCCGGTTGGGCGACAGTGCCATTAATCGGTGTCTTCAGCGTGAGTTTTCCATTACCCTGCTGATCGATGCCAAGTTTGACGTAGCGCTGATCCATATTGTTGTTGTGCGTGACTGCGCCGGGGCGAATGATACAGGCGATGGTGATCTGGTCGGCCTCCGGCGATTCAACTTCAATCGTTGTATTAAAGCTGATTTCGTCGGGTGCTGCGGTGATGGTCGGACGTGCGCCCCTAAACAAATAGGGTGGACTGAATACATCCAAGCGGAATTCATTCGTCACCTCTGGGAAGTCGTGCCCGGTGCTGCCGCCTACCAATACTCGCGCATCCGGCAGCAGAATGGCAGTGGAATGATACAGGCGATCTGTGGGCAGATCAGCCACTGGCAGCCATTGCTCTGTCATAGGGTCAAATAATTCGGTAATGCGAATCGAGTCATGGTTATGGTCGGATTGCCCTTTACCTGCGCCGTTGACCATGAACACCGTCCCATCCGGCAAAATCACGGTATCGGACATGAAGCGCTGGGTAGACATTTTGGTGGTTTCACGCCAATGGCTGTTCGCCGGATTTTGCGCATCAAACTCGAAAATTTCAGCCGTGTCGGTGGCAGGTGCATCGTGGTTGGGTTCGAGTAAGGTGCTGCCGCCAACGATCATTAGTTTGGTTTTCTGCTCGCCACTCAAATCGGTTCCGTCCCATTGGATAGGCAGCAGGACGCATGACCCCATACCGTTATAGGTACGGGTTCCGGGCTGGACATTGGCGAATTCTCCCGGCAGCCAACCAAAATTGCTGATATTCATTAAACGTGTCTTGTTCTGGGAATGAACGAACAGGGTACCCCCCGGCAGCACATGGACGAACGGATAAAGGCGAATCCCTTTCCAGAAGGCTTTTGGCGCGGACATTTGATTCGTTACGGGGTCAAAAATTTCGTAATCTTCGTTGACGGCAGAGAGGCTAATGCCAAGGAATCGCAGGATGACATCCCAGGCGTGAGCGGCAAAACCAGATGTGCTCATCACTTTGCCGTCCGGCAGTACAGTCACAGTAGGATACCACCGCGCTTTGGGCATATCAGGATAGCGCTTCCAGCTTTCTGTCGCGGGGTCGAAGGTATGCACATCATGATCTGCACCTTTTGCCAATCCTAACATGGAGAGAATTGACTCAAGCGGCGTTTGTGCCATCGACTGCCCACCGATCACCAGCAAGCGCCCATCCGGCAGGAAAGCATGACCGCAGCAGAACAGATTGCGGGTCAGGGTGTTAGCGACATCGGTTTTGGTGACTGGTTCCCAGACGTGGGATTTGCCTTTGTTGATGTTGATGTAGGTGTTTTCTTCGTCACCTGTAAACAGGACGACTTTACCTGTATGAAGCTGTGCCATATGGACAGCGACCACATCCGGCTTTCCTCCACTTTCCCATGCGCCAATCTGTGCGTTCATGATTCTCCCCTTATGTATTTTGTAGTGAGTGGGATAACACAGTGCTTATTGTAGCGCGTTTTAGGTTAGTCGATGGTGACTTGATTAAACACATTGACCTTCTTACATGACATCTGTCTATTTATTTTTGAACACCTGTCACTGAGTTGGAGTGGTTCGCCGCTATACAATGGGATGTAACTTTGAAAACGTGAACCAATTTCACAAAGATGGTTACATGAATACCGCTAAAAAACGATTACTTTTCCTGACACTGGGTGTGATTGCTGTTTTGCTCGTGGGATGTGGTACGAAGGCAGTTTCTTCCTATCCGATGGCTTCGGCTGCAAAGCTGCCTGATTTCTTGAATACCGCCCCTGCTCATACACGCGAAGCATATCAGTTCGCAATGGCAAATATGAAAGAAATGGAAAAATATCCGTGCTACTGCGGCTGCAAGTATCTCGGACACTTGAACTTGCTGGACTGCTATATTAAGGCTGTTGAGCCGGGTGGCATATTTTCCTTCGATACCCACGCCAACGGCTGCGGTGTATGCGTGGATATTACACAGGATGTGATGCGGATGCTGCGGGAAGGGCACTCCTCAAAAGAAATTCGTGCTTATATCGATGCCGAATACAGCAAATTCGGCCCTCCAACCGATACAGCATTACCGTCAGCATAAAGTGAAGCGTGCAAAGGAAGCTTATGACAAAATCAAAGCAGAATCCATCTCCTAGACAAGAGCAGAAAGACACGTCAACTCGTCCTCGATGGTTGCTTTTTGCAGGGTTAATCGGGATCGTTATCCTGATTATTGGCGCGTTGATTGCCATAATCAACGGCAGACAACAAGAGCCCTACTCGCCGCAAGTGACCGGCAGACCCAATGCCGAAGTTGACCAAACCTTATTGGATTACGGGAATGTTCAATTTGAAACACCAGTAGAAGCAGTATTCCACGTCAAGAACACGGGCGATAAGCCGTTGTATATCTTAGGAGAGCCGAGGGTTGAACTCTTGCAGGGCTGCTGACCGCCTGTTGCTGTCGTCAGTTCGACGACAATCACGCCCGGTCAAACCGCTACTGTAACGGTACGTTTTACCATGCACGATGGAATGGGTGGGCAGCACGAGTTTGTGGTTCATCTGCTCACGAATGATCCAGAAAACCCCGAGCAGCAGCTCAAGATACTATCGAATTGGGTTTCCTGAAGGGGATTGCATTCCTCTGAACATAGTAGAGAGCGCTTCTCTCGATTGTCATGTCGAGGATGCGCTCTTTTAGCTTCAATAGACTCATTAATTTGAAGCGGGATGGATCGCGTCTCTCAGTGGGTAATCTATGACTTTCGCGTCATCCGTTTTGTTGCGAAAGTATGCGCTTGACCATCGCGAATCTGCGACTGCTCGAAAGTCCACGAATCCGCAGCGGCATCATAGACGAATCGGTTGGTGAAAGGGCCAGTGGCATAAGCGAAAACGAAGGGAATGCTGTTCCCCTCGCGCTGCCCGATGCCGGGAATGCTCACGAGTGCCACGCCGAATGTATCCAGCAGATGCAGGACATAACGATCATCTTTGGCGTTGTAGCCAATATGGTAGATGGCTTCGTAAGGTTTCTGGCCTTCTGGTGGTGGCAGCGTAGAGGCGAAATACATTTGCACGAATAATTCGCCCAGAATCCATTTCGCTTCAACCGATTGCTTTAAGGGGACAGCACCCATGTTTCCGCTGAGTTCCCATTTGCCCATGAGCTTATCTAAAAAGGCATGGGCTTCGCGTTCGTGTTGTTCCATTGAAGACTATTCGTCTTCGCAGTCCAAACCGGGAATAGTCTTTTTCCAGGGATCGAGTTTGCCACTGGCGGTGTTAGCGGTGTTAATGCGCTTGACATCTTCGGTTTCGATGGCGGATTGAATCGCTTCGGCTTCCTTACTTTCGGGGATTGCTTTAAAGCTGAAAGGAACTGCGACGGTGCCATCGTAGTTATTGGTAAAGGCATCCGAATGATCCTGCTCATGCGCCGCCAAATCGCCGTTGATAAATTCCTGCACCGCTTTGGTCTGGCAGGGGGATAACCCGCTCGGCACAGAGGGGAGCGAAATTTTGGGGTTGGCTTTGAAGGTCGCGTCTACAGTGCCGGATGCATCGAATACTTTTACTTTGCCGATTGCATAGCGCTTGACAGTTGCGCCTGACGGGAATGTTTTCGGATAGGGCTTAGCGTGATCGTAATTTGCGTCGGTTTTGCCATGCAAGCTGACCGATACGCCTGTGCCGCTGCCGTACCCGACACCTTCTTCCGTTTCACAGTTTGCATCAGCGCTGGTCACGGAGTCGCCGGAACCTGTCACTTCAGTGGGGGATGCCCCTTCATTCGCGGTATCATGTCCGCCAAAAGTGTCTTTTGCCCAATTGATCGTGCTGTCGATAGCCCCGTTAGTGGTATCGCGTGCCCAATTGACGATTTCGCCAACGGTATCTGCTGCTTGGTTAGCCGTATCACTGACAAGATTACTGGCGGTATCGGCTGCTGCATGAGCGGTATTGCTGACAAAATCAGCGGCTCCACTGGCAGCATCACTCACCGTGTCCCATATCCCGCCCCCGGACGATTCAGACTGATTTTGCTGACCTTCATCCTCATCACCCCAGCGCTGTACGCTGATGGGACTGGCGAAGGTTTCTTCGTGCTCATCACCGCAGCCCTCGCAGCGCTGGATGCTTTGCTCGACGGATCGCTGAATGGCGCTGCGTTGAGCGGTGGCTCGCTGGGCTTGTACACCAGCGAGACCGCCTAATTTGCCTTGCGTCAGCAGTGCCTGTACACCTTTATTGCCAACTAAGCGCTGCAAATCCATAAGGCTGGCTTGCTGGAGATTTTTGCGTAACGGGGTTTCTTCTAACTCATGCCGATTGAGACCTATCTGTCGTTGCAAGGCAGGTTTTTGCTGTGTTTTGTCGGCACGGTTGGTCGTCATGGTCTACCTCAAAAATTGGCAGGCACTTGGATTCTCTCAACAGTATAGCGCAAATTGGTTGTAAGTGGAGAACTATGTCTATCAGATCGTCTCCTTAATCGCCGCCGCGACCTCTTCCGTAATGCCTTTGACCGCCATCAGTTCTTCCAGCGAGGCATTTTTGATAGCCTCAATCGAATTCTCGAAGTGTTTCAGCAGGGCTTTACGCCGCTTGGGGCCGATACCCGGAACCTGTTCGAGACGGCTTGCCATCCCAGCTTTGGTGCGCTGGTTACGATGACTCGTAATGGCGAAGCGGTGTGCTTCATCGCGGACACGCTGTACCAGATATAATGCAGGGCTGCGGCGGTTGAGAATCAATGGCGCGGATTCGCCGGGGAAATAGATTTCCTCGAACTGCTTTGCCAGCGAGACCACCGGAACTTTGCCAAAGAGGTCGAATTCCTTGAGCACTTCGACTGCTATACCCAATTGTCCCTTGCCACCATCGATCATGAGCAAATCCGGCAGCAAGCGCCAGGTTTCATCATGGTCAGTTTCGCCAGGGGCAATCTGCGTCGGGTCTTCCTTAGAAGCTTTCCAGCGGTTAAAGCGGCGGGTGAGCGCTTCCCTCATCGATTGATAATCGTCCGGGCCGCTGTGGCTGACGGTGCGGATATTGAAGCGGCGATATTCACTCTTTTTCGGTGCGCCCTGCACAAAAACAACCCGGCTGGCGACAATGGCTGTGCCCTGGGTGGTGCTGATGTCGTAGCATTCGATCCGGTTGGGCGGTGTGGATAATTGGAGCGCTTCCTGCAATGAGGCGAGTGCTTCTTCCTGCTTATGCGTTGTCGCGTAGCCACTGCTCGATAATACGCGATTCCTCGACCTCGTTGGGCAGAATCAATTCGTTGGGGATTTCTGCCGCCTCACTGTAGAACTGGGTGATGAACTGGCTCAGGACTTCTGATTCCGGTTCATCTTCCGCGCCGGCCAATGAACGGGTATCGCTGCCAACTAATTTTCCGTTGCGAATAAACAGGATTTGCACCACTGTATCATTTTTGTCCCGCGCGATGGCGATGACATCATGGTCAGTCATAGCGGGATTGACGGCGCGATGGCGCTGGGTGATGTATTCAATAGCTTTGAGCTGGTCACGTATGGCAGCGGCTTTCTCGAAATTCAGTGAGTCGGCGGCCTGATTCATCTCGACGGTCATGCGCTTGACTACATGCTCGGATTTGCCATTCAGTACGTCCATCAGCTCGGCGATCATCGCGCGATATTCGTCCTGGCTGACTGCGCCGATACAGGGAGCATTGCACAACTTGATGTCATAAAACAGACAGGCGCGTTCATCTTTACCGTTGATAACGCGGTCACAGGTCAGATAGGGGAAGGCGCGGCGCAGAGTGCGCAGGGTGTTCTGTACAGCCCACATGGCGGCATAGGGGCCAAAGTAGCGACTGCCATCCTTGAGGACACGGCGGGTGGTTTCAACTTTGGGAAAGGCTTCCTGCCAGTTGATTTTGATGTAGGGGTAGTGTTTATCGTCCTTGAGGTTGATGTTATAGAAGGGCTGGTGGCGCTTGATGAGCGTTTCTTCAGTGATGAGCGCCTGCACTTCGGTTTCGGTGACAATAATCTCTATATCGACAATGTTTTCGCGCAGACGCAGCGTTTTGGGATAGCCTTCCGCACTGGAATTGAAATAACTGCGGACGCGGTTGCGCAGCTTTTTCGCCTTGCCGACATAAATAATGCGCCCGTCCTTGTCCTTCATCAGGTAACAGCCGGGTTTGGCAGGCAAGCTGGAGAGGATACGCTTGATGTGATCAGAGGGTTGGAAAGTCATAGGGTCGTCCTGAGTCAACAGCTAATCGTCGCAAATTGAATACACAATAACTGTTTCTGCGGTGGATTTTAGGATAAGCGTTCTATTGTAGCGCGCAGCGGTAGCAGATGCGAAGGGGAGTTTTACCAGATTGTATTCACGCCGGAAACGCGGATTTTCCCATCCCGGCTGATGACCGGAACGCCTAGATGTACTGCTGTCGCTGCAATAATCTGGTCTGGCATATCGGGGATTTGTGTCACGTTCACTTTGGAAAGTGATCGCGCAAGTGGTAAGTCTATAGGAATTTCCAGAAACAGGCTATCGGTTTTTTTCGAGGAGGCCAGCTAATCCACTTAAACTTTCAGCAGGAATCCTGCCTTTTTCAATCAGGTAGGTAATTTCGATAAATGTGATTGACGAAATCGTAACCTGATTCCCCTGTCATATGGCTGTTTCAATAAATGTCCGCGCTATAGTTGATAGTCGCGAGTCATTGTATAAATACCATAATGCCACATGAGTATCAGCAACGGCTACAATCATGAACTAAATGTCCTCACGTGGGAAATTGCCCCACATTTCACGGCGGGCTTCGTCTATATCTTCGGCTGAAGGGGCTGGCCCCAAATCAGCCCAAATACCCAGCAGAGAGCGACGTGGCTTTTTCGGTTCTTCCTCGACCAATTCTGATTCCAACATAGTGGATAAGCGCTCAATCAGCTTGACTTTCTCGATACGAGATAGATTAGTTACCATCTCTGTCACTTGCTTAAATAGAACATCACTCATAACCATTCCCTTCTACTTCCAAAACTCACTATCATTATACTGAAAACCCCCAGTAATTGGCTTTCGCAAAATCTCGTTTCGCGTTAATATCTCCGTATATCATTTGCTTCCCACCACACAGCAGGCAAAACTTATGCCGAAGATGTTTATTAGTTACCGCCGTGATCCGAGTGCTGATTTGGCTCGTTATTTCTATGATAAGTTAAGTGAAAAGGGTATTGAAGCATTTTTTGATGTAGAAGACATTAATGGTGGACGCTTTGATGCGACCATTGAGCGAGAAATAATTGAAAGAGAATTTTTTCTGGTCATCCTTGCTCCTCACACCCTTGAATCGGATTGGGTGAGGCGTGAAGTTGAGACAGCCCTTAGGCACCAGAAACACATTATCCCTATAGAAACAGCCGGATTTAGTTTTGAGCAGCATATTCCTAAAGAGTTAGAGGAACTGAAGCGTTACGGTGGTATTCCTTATGATTTCAAGTCACCGGAAAAAACGTTTGAGCGGATTGCCAGAGCAGTAGGGATAACTTCAAACAGGCCATCGCAGTCAAGTCTGAATGTTTCCAATGACCCTGTAGAAGATATACCTTCATGGGATTTATATCTTAAGTTAGGCGGACTTCAGGAAAGATTCTGGTCTAGTGCATATCGTCGTGTAGCGGATACCCAGAAGGCTTCTCCTGTTCGCTATCGCTCTATCATTAGCCGGCTCAACAAACTTTGGGTATTGATAATTGTCGTCGTTATAGGCTTGGTTGCACTTGTTGCGATACTAAATTCCAATCAGAATCAGAATAACAACAGCGGTGCCACATTGACGAGTG
>JBGAGR010000187.1:0-15973 GCA_044226645.1 Aggregatilineales bacterium | reverse complement strand
CTCGCGTGCCAATCGCAGCGCGATACCTTTGCCGATACCCCGGCAAGAGCCAGTAACCAGTGCAATCTGGTCTTTAAATTCGGGATAACGTGGACGGATGGAGGCAAATAATTCTGTGGCTTGCATAGGACTTTTCCAATCCTTCGTCGATGAAGAAATCGGCCTCACAGCATAACGCCAAATATCAAACGTCGCTATACCGCTTCATTCGGTGATGATAACCGCCGCCTTGCTATGTCTCTGTCACGCTGTTGTCACGCACGATTTCTATGCTGTAAGCAACCATTGTTGATTGAGGGATATATCATGCAATCCATGCGCATCTCAGACAAGAATGCACAGTACCATCTTGCGGGGCTAGATTCAGCTTATGAACACTTTAATAAAATGTATCCACTCTATGCTTCCACACACAAACTGGATGAACTGCGCATGTCCGAGTATGGTCGCCTGGATCGCCGGGGGCACATCTATTTGGATTACACCGGCGGCGCGTTGTACGCCGAATCACAGCTTCGCGACCATATGGAGCTGCTCAAAGATGAAACCTTCGGCAACCCCCACTCTAAAAACCTGACCTCAATGGCCATGACTGAATTGGTCGAGCATACCCGTCAGTATGTCCTTCAATACTTCAACGCCTCACCCGATGAGTATCTGGTTATCTTCACCCAGAATTCGACAGGTGCGCTTAAGCTCATCGGCGAATCCTATCCCTTCGCCCCCGGTGATACCTACCTGCTGACCTTCGACAATCACAACTCCGTGAACGGCATCCGCGAATTCGCTTGTTCCAAAGGAGCCAGTGTTGACTATATCCCCGTCACCCCGCCCGATTTACGTGTCGATGAGGACGACTTAGCAAAACGCCTGTCGATGGCTCGTCCCGGCGCAAACAATCTTTTTGCCTATCCTGCCCAATCGAATTTCACAGGTGTACAGCACCCCCTCGAATGGATTGCACAGGCGCAGGCACAGGGCTGGGATGTGCTGGTTGATGCAGCCGCTTTTGTCCCATCGAATCGCCTCGACCTTAGCCAGTGGCATCCCGATTTTATCGACATCTCGTTTTATAAAATCTTCGGCTACCCGACAGGAATCGGCTGTCTCATAGCACGCAAAACAGCCTTCCAGAAATTGCATCGTCCCTGGTATTCCGGTGGAACGATTACCTTTTCGTCTGTCTTAGCCTTTGACCGTTATCTGACTCCCGGACATGCTGGCTTCGAGGACGGCACAGTCAATTACCTCAGTATCCCAGCCGTTGAAATCGGCCTCAAACACATTGAATCGATTGGCATTGACATGATTCATACTCGTGTAACCTGCTTGACCGATTGGCTGATTAACCAACTCCTGAATCTGCGTCACAGCAATGGCAATCCCGTCATTCGCCTGTACGGCCCATCGACCATGGAACGACGCGGCGGAACCGTTCAGGTCAATTTCTTCGACCCACATGGCAAATTAATCGACTGTAATAGCGTAGAAGGGCTGGCAAATAATCAGAGCATCTCGCTCCGCGCAGGCTGTCATTGCAATCCCGGCGCGCGCGAAATCGCTCTCAACTTCACACAAGAAGAGCTTATCACCTGTTTTAAGGATCAGGACACCATCACCTTCGAGCAATTTTTGCAGGTTATCGACGGCAAAACCACCGGAGCACTCCGCGCCTCAATCGGCCTCGTTTCGAACTTCACCGATGTTTACAAATACATGCATTTCGCAGAAAGCTTCATTGATAGAGCCATTTGAATAATGACACATGTCATTTGTCAGGTTTTTATCGAGAGGTCATAATCAACCGCACTGTGATTAATTGAACAGGAATGCGGTCATGCAAACACAACCACTCGGAAAAACAGGCGAAAACGTCAGCAGCCTTTGTCTGGGAGCCATGTACTTCGGTACGCGCAACGATACAGCAGCTTCCCATCGAATCCTCGATGCCTATCTCGATGCTGGTGGGACATTTATCGACACCGCCAACATCTATGCCCATTGGATTCAGGGCTTTCACGGCGGCGAAAGTGAAACCCTGCTCGGTGAATGGATGCGCCAGCACGGCAACCGTTCAAAACTCTTTATTGCCTCAAAAGTCGGCTTCGAGTACCACGGCGTTGAGCGCGGCTTAACACCGCGTCAGATTGAGGACGAATGCAACAAGAGCCTCAAACGCCTCGGCATAGATACCATCGACCTCTATTATGCTCATGTCGATGACCGGAATACGCCGCTCGAAGAAACCATGAAGGCCTTTGACAAACTGGTCAAGGCTGGCAAAGTTCGCTTGATCGGCGGCAGCAATTATCGTGCGTGGCGTTTGGAGCAAGCCCACTGGATTAGTCAGGTCAACAATTGGGCGCACTTCTGCTGTATCCAGCAGCATTACACCTACCTCCCCTTACGACCCGGAACCACCGTCTCGCCGCAGGTCATGGCGAACGAGGATTTGATCGACTACTGTGCCAATTCCGGCACGACCCTGCTGGCCTATTCGGTCTTGCAGGCTGGCGCATATACCCGCACTGACCGATCTTTTGCCTCCAAATTCTCCAGCCCGGATAACGATAAACGCCTATCGCTTCTGCGAGAAATCGCCAGCGAACTTGGAGCCACCATCAATCAGATTATCCTGCGCTGGATGCTGCAATCCTCTCCATCGGTAATCCCGCTCATCGCCGCCAGCGACGAAACCCAATTGCAGGAAAATCTCGGCGCACTGCAAATCCAGTTAAGCGCGGAACAAATGCAGCGCCTGAATAATCCGATTTAGGCCAAATAACCCCCTTCTGCAATATTGTCTTTTCACCCTCTCCCACACGCTTTACCGGTTCGTGTGGAGAGGGTTATGAAGTGCTGTACTAAAAAACTTAATCACTACATTTTTGATTATTTGTAGCCTGAAAGATATAATTCCCTCTACTACAGTGGATTGCAATCCAAATTGTAATCTACATGAACATTCGGGGTTCGACATCAAGCGAATATGCAGGTGATTGACATCATGCGAATTCGATAGGAGTCGAATTTTTATTTTTAGCTGCATGGTATCCATATAAATAGCCAAAATCGAGAGTATCTAACGATGACAAATCAATTTGAGCAGCTAGGTGACCATGTATTTATTACATATGCCCGCGCCGATGGCGGTGAATTTGCAGGCCAGCTTCATGACGACCTGGAAAAAAACGGGGTCAATACCTGGCTGGACAAGCGCGATATCAAGCCCGGACAGAATTACCGTCTTGCCATCGACAAAGGCTTATTAGGCGCGCGGGTCGTCATCGTCCTGCTTTCCCCTGTATCAGTCCTTTCCGATGAAGTCACCGCCGAATGGAATGATGCGATCAACCGCCTCGTCCCCATCATCCCCCTCATGATCGACGATTGCCGTATCCCGCCCAACCTTGCCATCATCCAGTACATTGATTTCCGCTCTGACTATGAGAAGGCTTTTGCTGAACTGATTGATCGTCTCAAACATATCGAAGAAAATCACCTCGGCTATCTGAAAGACCGTTTGGCGGAACTCGAAGCGGCCCAGAAGAAAATCAAAGACCCCGAATCGCTCAACAATCGAATTTCTCTTTTGCATATGGCAATAGACTACTATGGCAGGGGAGTTCGTGTCACCGATTCGCAGACCGCCAAAAAAGTCGCGGTTGACGATGAAGCAGCCGATAGCCGCTTGAGTCTGGGGCAGCGTCGTATCATCGGTCAGCCTGTTTCGGTAATCAGTCACTTTCATGACCGCAAAGGCGAGCAGACCCGCGTCCAGCAGTTATTAGCAGCGCCCTCCACCCGCCTGGTGAGCATTATCGGACGCGGTGGCATCGGCAAAAGCGGTCTGGTGACGAAAATTATCAGCGATGTCGAAAGCGGTCAGTGGGAATATTTAGAGCCGGATGCTCCTCGTCCCTCCGTTGGCGGCGTAATCTATATCAGCACGCGCACACGCGGCCTGAGTGTCGAGCGCATTTTCCTCGATTGTGCTGATTTGCTCGGTGGCGAAAAACAATCACTCATCCGCAATTTATGGCGCAGCCGCGATCTCGATCTGGAAAGCAAAACATCCCAACTGCTCGAATATTTCCGCGACAGCACCTACGTGATCCTGCTCGACAATCTGGAAGACCTGCAAAACACAGATGGTTCGCTGACTGACGAAGACCTCTATCAATTTCTGGAAACCGCTTTAAACGCCGCCCACAGCGTAAAATTCCTCACAACCTCCCGTCTGCCGCTGGTGTTAAGCAGTGATCTTGCTAAACTTGATGAGCGCATTCGCCTGAACGACGGCCTGCCTACCAATGATGGTATCGCCATGCTGCGCGAACTGGATCATAATGGCGAAGCTAACTTTCGAGATGAAGATGCCGCCACATTGGCAAAGGCAGTCGATCTCGTACATGGCGTGCCCCGCGCCCTCGAAATCATCTTCAGCATTTGCCAGCAGGACTCGTTCATCACGCTGGATGAACTTATCGAACAGTTCCGCGAACGTCCCGAAATCGAAAATCTCGTGGCGGATAATTACAAACGCCTCGACCAGAATTCGCACTACATTTTGGAAGCACTGTCGGTCTTTGCTCGCCCTGCCCCCATTCCAGCGCTTGAATACATGCTGCAACCCTTCGCGGTAAATATTCCAGTCCGGCAGGTTGTCGATAAGTTAGCGCGTATCGCCACCGTCTCGATTGACCGCCCCACCAAAACCATCAATCTTCACCCCATTGACCGGGATTATGTCTATAACGCACTCCCCAAAACGGGCGACTACAGCCAGCAGGCATTGGAAATCCGCGCAGCAGATTATTACGAGCAGCAGCGCCTTCCCGCTGAAAAGTGGTTGACGATTGATGACCTCGAACCACAGCTTTTCGAATTCGATCATCGCATCCGCGCCGGACAGGCCGAAATCGCCCTCAAACTACTGGACTCCATCGATAACGATTATCTGCGGGTTTGGGGACACTTGAATCGTCTCAGCACAATGCGGAAGCAGCTCATGCCGCTCCTATCCGATAAAACCATGCTTTATGATAACACCCTCACATTAGGCATCTCGTACATGCATCGGCGACAGAATCATATTGCAATCGAGTATTTCAAGGAAGCTCTCGGCATAGCGAAAGCGCTGCACGACGAAGAGCGCGTCGGCAAAGCGCATTCCAATCTCAGCATGGCACATCTGGCTCAGGGCGAGCTGGATGCCGCCGAGGAACACATTGAGCCAGCCCGTCAGATATTTGAAAAGACTGCCGATCAAAAAACCTTTTCGGTAATTCTGCAAAATCAGGTCAATATTCATCTCTATCGTGGGCGCTATGATGAAGCGGTTGAAACGCTGAATATCGTCCAAAAAATCGCGGACGAAATGGGGGATACGGAAAGGCAAGTCCTCGCCATCAATACGCAGGCGCAGCTCTTTAACCATATGGGCAAATTTGATCACTCCATCGAACTTTTGGAGCGCTACTTACCTTTGGTACGTTCAACCCGCAACAAGCTTTCCATCAGCGGCATGGTCGCCAACCTGGGCATGGCCTATCACAGTCTCAAGCAAATTGAGAAAGCCATTGTCGCTTATCAGGAATCGTTGGAAATCGCACAGGAAGTGGGCGACCAGCAAATTGAAGCCACTATGCTCACCAACCTTGGCATGGCTTATGCCGATTTGGGACGCTTTACCCAGGCGGAGAAGCTCCAGAATCAGGCACTTGTCGCTGCTCGTGCCATCAACCATCGCTACATCGAAGCCAACATCTTCGACAACATGGGTCTGATGTACCAGCAGCAAAAAGAGTACGACAAAGCCATTGAGCAGTTCCAGAAGGGGTTGGAAATCGCCCGTGAAATTGGTGACGCAGTAAACGCACAGACCTTTCAGCAGCATCTAACAGAGACACAGCAGATGCAGCAGCCATCAGCGCAATAAATCAATCTATCGTAAATTTTCGGGGGCTTAATCGTTATGAAACATCGGTTCGTGAGTTGGCTGCTCATCATTGTAGCCCTTTTACTGCTATCCACCCGCTTGCTGGCAGTCACCGCACAGGATACGCCGCCATCCAAGTTACAGCAAATTGATTCTGCCCTCCCGTCGGATCAATCCCTGCTGGCGAAAGTCCATCAGCAGGGGCGTGTGGACATCATCGTCGGGCTGAACGTGTCATTTCGTGCCGAAGGACTCCTGACCACTGCACAGGCCAGCGCCCAGCAAATCAACATTCAGCAGGCGCAGGCGCAGTTTGTCAGCCGCATTCAGCGCATCAATCCGCTCATTTACACCCAGTATCACACCATCCCGTTTGTCGCCTTGAATGTCGATGAAGCCGGTTTGCTGGCGATTATGGCTGACCCACAGGTCGTCAGCATCGAAGAAGATGTGATTTTGAAACCGTCTGTATTAGCCAATCTCGATTTGATCGATGCCGATCTAGCCTGGGTCACAGGCACAGGCTATACCGGAGCGGGTCAGACCGTAGCCGTCATTGATACCGGTGTACAGGAGAATCATCAGGAATTCGGTTCGCGTGTTATTCCGGCGGCAGAAGCCTGTTTTTCCAGTAACGATACAGTAAACAATGCTTACCACAGCACATGTCCCGGCGGCGTGACTAGTAAAACGGGAGCTGGGGCTGGCGCAGCGTGTACCGCAAGCGGCTGTTTTCATGGAACGCACGTCGCTGGAACTATCGCTGGATCAACAACGGGTGTTGCCCCCGGCGCAAGCATCATCGCCATTAATGCCGCGACAGACTATGGTGCCAATGGGGCAGTTTTATTCAGCCGGGATGTCATCAGCGCATTGGAATATGTGTATTCACTGCGCAATACTTATTCAATCGCAGCCGTCAACATGAGCATCGGCGGTACGGCGGATTTCCGTAAATACTGCGATACCCCTGCCCTTAGCCTTAAAAATGGCACTGGTGGTTCCTACAAATCCGCTTTGGATAATCTTGTTTCGGTGAACATCGCTCCGGTTATTGCGTCAGGCAACGCTTATTACAACGATGCCATCGAATTACCATCCTGTATCTCATCCGCCGTTTCAGTGGGTGCTTCCGGTAACTATGAGACGCACAATACGACTGCCAATGAAGTTGCCAGTTTCTCCAATAGTTCTTATATGATTGATCTGCTTGCACCGGGTGTCAACATCTATTCAGCATTACCCGGAAGCACCTATGGCTATGAAAACGGCACCTCAATGGCAGCGCCGCATGTATCCGGCGCGTGGGCAATTCTCAAGCAGCGCGAACCAGGCGCATCCGTGACACGCATTCTGACCGCCTTCCAAACGACGGGCGTATCCATCACCGATTCCAAAAACGGTGTTACCCGTCCGCGTATTGATGTCGATAACGCCCTCAATGCCCTCATCAGCGGCAGCATTCCCGTGCGCCCGAACATCGTCATCAACGAAGTGGACACCGGGACGAACGCCGTCATCGAGCTTTACAACAAGGAAAGTACCAGTGTCACCCTGACCGGATGGAAACTGGAAACCTATACACCCGCTAACGCGCTGGAAATTAATTACACCTTCCCATCCTTCACTTTGGCCTCTCACAGCTACGTTCAGTTGCGCGAAGGCAGCAACACAAATACTGCTACCACGCTCTATCTCAATTCACCCATCGGAACATGGAGCAGCGGCGCGGTCATTCTGAAAAACAGCGGCCTCTCGATTGATTTTGTCCGCTGGGGAAGTTCAACCGTCGTTCCTCCGCTCGGCAGCACATTTTTAGGCAACAATCCCCCTGCGCCATCTGGTGGTAGCTCATTAGGCCGCACCAATACCAGTCTGGATCGTGATGAAGGCGCAGACTGGTTCACCGAAACTGCTACCCTCGGCGCGGTCAACGTCAATCCCGCTGTAGTGAATGACAGTTCCGCCAGTCCCGTAGTCATTTCCTCGCTGCCTTTCAATTACAGCGAAAATACCACCCTCGCCACCAGCACAGGTGATCCGAATTTGAACCTCATGCCCGCTGAATGTGCTACTAATCTGAACTCGGTCTGGTTCCGTTACACCGCATCTGCCGATCAGGTCATTCAATTCGACACGAATAACTCCGACTACGACACCGTAATCACCGTTTGGAAAAATTTCTCGACAACGCCCACTGTCGTCGCCTGTGACGACGACAACGGCTCATCTCCCCACACATCCCTCGTAAATGTGCCTGTCACCAATGGAACCGTCTATGACATTCAGATTACAGGCGGGTTTATCAGCGAAAGTGGTTTCCTGAATTTCCATACGCAGGTCGTCAATGTTCCAGCCAACGACACACCTTCCGGGGCAATCGATATTTCGCCTATACCCTCAGAATTTACCCAGACGACACTGTTAGCAACCGATGATGGCGATCTGTTTGATTTCGATTGTTTCAGCAACACCAAATCCGTCTGGTACAAATATGTTGCGCCATCGAACACCCCGGTCATCCTCGATACACGCGGCTCTGATTTCGACACGCTCATTAACGTTTATGAGTATCAAAGCGGAACTTATAACGGTGTCGCGTGCAACGACGACTACTATCTGGACGACAACACATCACATGTTGGTTTTGTCCCCACAACAGGGAAAACCTACTACATCATGATTAGCGGTGGTCTATTCACGGATAGTGGTAATCTGGTACTGAACACCAGCTATGCCCCGCCACCCCCAGCCAACGACGCTTTCGCCAGTGCTGTGACAGTTGGTGCGCTGCCCTGGTCAACATCAGAAGATACCTCGTGGGCCAGTCTCGACGCATCTGACCCTGCCCCAGGCTGCCAATTCGGCTGGGGACTCGGCATTGACGGCACAGTCTGGTACAAATATATCGCCGCCAGCAGCAAAACTATACGCCTCTCCACCGCAGGTTCCGATTTCAGCACCCTGATTTCCGTCTGGACGAAACAGCCCGGATTCGTCGAAAAGGCTTGTTCGGATGGCTTCGGCGGCACAACCCAGGTCGATGTCACTACAACCGCTGGAACGACATACTACCTGATGATCGGCGGGACACTCGGCACCATAGGCGGAAACCTGAATCTGAGCGTGAGCGATGTCAGCGGAGCGCCTCTAACACCCACTCTGCTCACCCCGCCCAACAATACCCAGAACGCCGATACCACACCGACTTTCACATGGCAGGCCGTAACCGGCGCGACCACCTACGATATTGGCTTTGGCACAGGCAATCCGCCCGTGTTCACCGTTACAGGCTTGACCCAGACCTCCTACACACCCCCCGCGTTGGTATCCGGTGTAACCTACCATTGGCGTGTCCGGTCAGTGGGTACGGGAGGCGCATCGGCCTGGAGTTCAGTCTGGAGTTATACCATCCCCACCGGAGCAGACGCAGTACCTACCCGAAATCTCTTCACAGTGCTTCGACCGATGCTCACCTGGGCACCCGTCACATGGGCAGTCAGTTACGAGCTTGAAGTCGATACCGATACAACTTTTACAGCGCCCTTGAGCTACAGCAAAACGAGTATCACTGCTGGTCAATTCCGGTGGCTTCTCGATCAGGATTTAGGTCAGGGAACCTATTACTGGCATGTCCGCGCCATCGATGCCAATGGCAGACCCGGCGCATGGAGCACACCGGAAAGTTTCATCATTCTGCTGCCATGAAAGAAATAAGGTTAGGGAGAATTTCCCCTCTCCCTAACCTTATTAATCTTTTTCCTCTGTGTCCTCGGATGCTGCTCTGAAAATGAATCTCTCTCGGATTCCTCGGCTCCTGTGCGCAGCCTCCCTTTGGGACGGCGGTTCAATTACTCCCTCTATCAATCCCCAACCGCTTCCTCAACAGCTTCCGGCACAAGCGCTCGCAAATAATCCAGCCCAACCCGCAGCGCGAAATCACCAAACGCCTCGCCGTCCTCACGGGTATCACGGTAATGCGCCAGCACCGGACGCAGAGTCGGCACTAAATCGCTGATATGCACCAGGTCGAGAAATGGTTTCGCCAAGCGTGTCCCCACCGGACTCCCGCCCACAAAAACCGTATATTTCTCCAGCGAACGCCCGACAAACGCGATTTCCGCCACATACGGACGTGCACAGCCGTTCGGGCATCCTGTCATCCGCACCGTAATCGCCGCGTCCGCGATATTCAATTCATCCAGCACGTCTTCCATCTCGTCAATCACCGCCGGGAAAACGCGCTCAGCCTCCGCAATCGCCAGCCCACAGGTCGGCATCGCCGGACACGCCAGCGCCGCCCGACGCACAGCGGAAATGGTTTCCACAGTGCGGATGCCATATTCCGCCAGCAGCCCATCCACCGCCGCCCGATCCTGTTCAGCGATACCCACCAGCAAAATATTCTGCTGTGCTGTCAGATGAGAACTGAGATGGAAGCGTTCAATCACCGCACGTAAACCGCTCCTCAGTCGATACTCGCCACGATCTACGACGCGACCATTTTCAACTGGAATCCCGATAAACCATAGTCCCTCGCCCTGTTCATGCCATCCCAGATGATCGTCCACCTCAAACGGTGGCATTGGATGCAGCGCGCCGATAGAAAAACCAATTCGACTTTCCAGTTCTGCCCGGAACCAGTCCACACCTCGGTCTTCCAGAATGTATTTCAAGCGCGCATGTTTACGATTCTCCCGGTCACCGAAATCGCGATGAATGGTCACAATGCCCTCAACCACTTTAAGCACCTGATCCGGCGTGATAAATCCAACTTCATCCGCCAGCCGTGCATAAGTCGCGTCATTGTTGTGGGTCATCCCCATCCCACCGCCCACCAGCAGATTAAATCCCGTAAGTTGATTGGCCTCATCAAACAGTGCCACCAACCCCACGTCATTGGTATACACATCCACACAGTTGTCACCCGCGTAAGCGATGGCGATTTTGAATTTTCGGGGCAAGTAGGTTTTTCCGTAGAGCGGTTCTTCAATCTCCTGCTCATCAATCAGCGCTTCGCCATCCAGCCAGATTTGATGATACGCCTTCGTGCGCGGAAAAGTCGCCCGCGTCAGCTCGAAAGCAAAATCCTGAACAGCGCGGCGCTGCGGGTCAGCCGTCGGCGCGGGACACGCCATCACATTCCGCACAATATCACCGCACGCCCCGAAGGTTGTTACCAGCGCGTGATTCAGACCGCGAATCGTATCCCGTAGTTCACCCTTAATCACGCCATGCAGTTGGAAATCCTGCCGGGTCGTTATCCGCAGCGTACCATTGCCATATTGCGTCGCCAGATCATCATGTACCAGATATTGTTCAGCGCTAAGCTGTCCACCGGGAAGCTTGGTACGGATCATGAACTGGTGATAATCAGCCGTTCGATCCTTCTTGCGCTCATCACGGTCTTCCTGCTGGTAGATACCGTGAAACTTTAAAATCGACCCCGCAGCGCCCGTAAAAAAACGGTCACTGTTGGCTAATTCGTCTCCGATTTCGCCGCGCAGGTGTTCACTGTCGGCTTTGATTTTTTCAGGACTGACTTTTGCCACGAAACAACTCCTGGAAATAAAAAGCCCCAACACGCGTGTTGGGGCTAAGTTCACTGGATACAGACTTAGACACGCCGAACACGCGGGAAGGCCCTTGGACTGCACATACAACACATACACGGACAACACATCATCGCCAAAATCCTCATTCATCAAATAAAAAAGCCCCGGTCATGTAGCATCCGGGGCTTTTGAGTCTGCTTCGTATCGTGTCAGTCAGCAACAAACGTCAAGCGTACATCCGGGCTACAGCCGCATGGGATTTACAACACATACACGGACACATGACGCTGACAAACAATTTCATGAAAACAAATTCCGCTTGTGAAAACGCGAATTGTTGAGGATTATAGTGGCAAAAAATGGATTGTCAACCAATTGGGCTGACGAATTTTGGAAAGGGTGTGAATGGGTGTTTTGATTCCGGTCATGCTGCGTTTAACGGGTCGCACCTGCGTCATCATCGGCGGCGGAGCCGTTGCCGCGCGTAAAGCCGCCGCCCTGCTGGAAGCCGAAGCGCGTGTTACCATCATCAGCCCAGTCCTCCATCCCACACTGCAAACGCAGGACGAAATTACCCTCCTCAACCAACCCTATAGTCCCGGTATACTGGCTGATTTGAAACCTTTTCTGGTCTTCGCCGCCACTGATAATCCAGCTATCAACCAGCAGGCCGCCAGCGAAGCCCATCAGCTTGGCGCGCTGGTCGATACAGTCGATTCGGCTGACAATGCTGATTTTATGAACATGTCCGTCCTGCGGCGTGGTGCGATTACAATTGCCCTCTCAACAGGTGGCGCATCACCGGCTTTGACCGCCCATCTGCGCGAAAAGGTGTCCGCCGCCATTGGCGATGAATATGCCGTCCTCACGGACTGGATGGCAGGAGCGCGTCCACAGGTCAAAACAACCGTTAACGACCAGCAAAATCGTCAAAACCTCTGGCATGACATCCTCAACTCACCTATCCTCGAACACTTACACCTCGGTCACCTGGATGCCGCCCGAATACTTTTCGACCAGTACATTGCTGCCGCACAGGATAATCACTCATGACCACCGCGCTCGTACTCGCTGGACACGGTTCCCACATCACGCCGGAAACGGCTGACCTCGTCTGGCGGCAGGTCGATGCCCTCCGAGCCTTAGGCGTTGCTGACGAAATCACAGCGGCTTTCTGGAAAGAACAACCCTCGTTTGCTACTGTACTCAACAGTCTCGCCGCTGATGACATCACCGTTGTCCCGCTCTTCACCGCGCAGGGCTACTTCACCCAAACCGTCATTCCCGCCGAAATGGGATTGACCGGGGCGCTAACCCGTCTCGGCAATCGCACCATTCGCTACACCCATACTCTCAACGAACATCCCTATCTCTCCAATATCGTCCGCCAGCGTGTCGAAACGGCTATTCAGTACATCAACACTTCGCCCGATCAGATCGCCATCGCCATTATCGGGCATAGCACTCGCCGCAACCCGGAAAGTCGCAAAGCTACTGAAGCACAGGCCGTAAAAATCCGTGCCTTGAATCTGGCAGCAGAAGTCCAGGCCGTTTATCTGGATGATTCTCCGGGCATACCCGATATTTACACTCTCACTCATGCACCCAATATCATCGCGGTGCCCTACTTTCTCACACAGGGGTCGCATACTACCATTGATGTACCAAAAGCCTTAGGCTTATCCCCCGGAGCAATCAGCGGAATCGTCCAGAACCGCAGCGTCTACTATACACCAGCAGTGGGTGTCGAAGAAGGCTTACAAACGGCTATTTTGGATTTGGCACGCGAGTCCGGCGCACCGCTCTATCCACCGCGCTCTAGTTCAGAGTGGGATGCATTCCCCATGCAGGGAAGAGACTTACTGATCCAGACGGTTCGTGCCGAAAAGATGCTGCATTTTGGTGATCTCCGCCTGACACCTTCCGAAGTTCGCCATTGGGAAAGCGCCAGCAGCACTAAAATTTTCACTACCCCTTCCGCCCTCCGCAACCATCTTCGGACGAATGCCTTTGTAGGGACACGATACATCGTGTCCGCACAGGATACAAACACCGATCATGTTTCTTCCCATTTCCGTTCCCTCACAACCGCCCGCAACTTACCCTCCGACTGGCGCATTCATATCGAAACTCCAGCCATGCTCCACGCTGTCACCGAAACCATCTACCCCGGCGCGGTAGCCGATTGGGCATCCCACCAGCGCGGCACGTTTCATCCGACTCCGCTTACAACTGTCGTCGCCCGCCAAACCGGCAACTATCGCCAGTTATCAGGGTTAAATAATGCGCAGCAAGCATCCATCGTCCAAAATGTTTGCTCTGGTTGCGTTCGACATCCCACTTGGTTCGAAGGCACTTCCCCGCCTAATGCTATCGCTTGTCCCGAACCCTGTAATCATTGGCTTTCCGCCGCATTGGAAAATATCGAATGACAGGTAAAGTCTATTTAGTCGGTGCTGGCCCCGGTGACCCTGGCCTCATCACCGTCAAGGGCATGGAACTGCTGCGCCGCGCCGATGTCGTAGTTTATGACCGTCTCGCCCCGCCAGAACTCTTGAACGAATTGCGTCCCGATGCGGAAGCCATTAACGCTGGAAAACTCCCGCAAAAGCACCGCCTCGACCAATCCACCATCAACGCCCTGCTAATCGAGAAGGCGCAGCAGGGTAAACAGGTCGTGCGGCTCAAAGGCGGCGATCCATTTGTTTTCGGACGCGGTGGTGAAGAAGCCCTCGCCTGTCACGAAGCGGGCATCCCCTTTGAAGTTGTCCCCGGTGTCTCCAGTGCCATCGCGGTTCCGGCTTACGCAGGCGTACCTGTCACCCACCGTCAAGTCACCAGCGCCTTCACCGTCTTCACCGGACACGAAGACCCCACCAAAGGCGAATCCAGCATCGACTATGCCGCGCTTGCCGCAGCCGCTCGTTTAGGGACACTCGTTTTGCTGATGGGTGTTTCGCATCTGCCGCAGATTACCGCTCAACTCCTCGTTCATGGTATCCAGCACGATACCCCCGCGCTGTGCATTGAATGGGGAACAACTTCCCGCCAGCGTGTCGTCGAAGGAACATTAGCGACAATTGCCGAAAACACCCTCAAGAGCGGCATTCAGACTCCCGCGCTCACCATTTTTGGTGATGTCGTTTCTTTACGCGCCGCCGGACTAAACTGGTTTAGGCAAAGTTAACAGCCAAATTACGTCAATTTTCACAGCATCCAATCTCTTGACAAATCTCGTGAAGCCGTTTAATGTCAATAGATGTAGTCGGAAGCGAAGGAAACAAACATGTTTTCTGGAATGAAGTTGATGTGTTGTATGTGTTGTCTCCCTGCTGCCTGTAAAGGTTGTAGTCCGGCTTAGTGTTGCCAGTTCATTAAACTGTGTTGAAAACGAGCCTCGGTCTACAAACCGGGGCTTTTTGTTGCCGATTTAGGTTACGTATGTCACTTGCGGAACAGAGAACAATCATGGTTCAGTCTAATATGCCTTGTTGTATGCGTTGTTGTATGTGTATGGAGATAATCCACCACGATTGTTCGGCATGGCGCATGTAATTTTGCCTGATCTTGACTCGCAGCCCCGGACAATCTCCGGGGCTTTTATTTTGGATGGAAACATGAGCGAATTCTTCGAGCTGGAACAGTTGAACGAGCAGTTTGAAACGGTCTATCCACAGGATATTCTGCGCTGGGCAGCAGAAATCTATGGCGGCAAATTAGCTGTCGTGACCAGCTTCCAGCCCACCGGGATTGTCACCTTGCACATGTTAAGTGAAATCGCGCCGGATACACCTATCCTGACACTCGATACTGGTTTACTGTTCCCCGAAACCTATACGCTCATGGATACGCTGGAACAGCGGCTTAACTTGAATCTGATTCGCGTCCGTCCCGCTCAAACCGTTGAGCGACAGGCCGCTGTCTATGGCGACGAACTGTGGACGCACAATCCTGACCAATGCTGTAACCTGCGCAAAACCATCCCCCTTTCGACAGCACTCGTCGGTTACGATGCCTGGATTACGGGTCTGCGGCGCGATCAATCGTCCCGACGACAAGCTACACCGCTGATTAGCTGGGACACGAAATACCGGAAAATCAAACTTTCACCCCTCGCGACCTGGACAGAAGAAATGATCTGGACATACATCCACGCTCATGATCTTCCCTACAATACGCTCCACGACCAGAATTATCCCAGTATTGGTTGCTACCCATGCACCCAACCTGTTGCCCCGGACGCGCTCGATAGTCGTGCCGGACGCTGGATTGGACATGACAAAACCGAATGCGGTATTCACGTTTCACTTTAAGGAGAATTTTTCACTGTGACCCAACAAGGCTTTACCATCTGGCTAACCGGACTCTCAGGAGCAGGAAAGACCACCATCGCTGTCGAATTGGAACGCATCCTCAAATCACGTAATCTGCTCATCGAACGGCTGGATGGCGATACCGTGCGCGAAGGCTTGACTCG
>JBGAGR010000186.1:0-16016 GCA_044226645.1 Aggregatilineales bacterium | reverse complement strand
AAATAGCCTCGTAATTAATGCCGACTGCGCCACCCAGTTTCGCCGCACCGTCCAATTTCACATCGTTGAACTTCACACGGTAAGTTGGAAGTGCCCGTAATCCCATTAATAGCTCACGCTTTTCAACCACCACACCCGCTATACTCTTCTCAACCAGATACCCATCTACCTGCCCGGACTGAGAATCACGCGCGTAAACCAGAATCCACTGCGCATCTTCCGCCAGCGGCACATAGGCTTTCTCACCGTTTAATTTAAAGCCCTTACCCTCCGCCGAAACGACAGTTTTCAATTCATGTGGGTCGAAAAACACACCCGGCTCAAGCAGTGCGGCTGTTGCTGGAGCGAAATTTTCTTCGAGAAACATCGGCAGCAACTTTTCCCGCTGTTCCGCCGTCCCGAACAAAATGACGGGGTAGGCCAGCAGTGCTGGAGCCATCACGTGCATCGCTACGGACAAATCGCCAAAAGCCAATTCTTCCGCAGCGAGTACCCCAGTCACCGCACTTAACTCATCACCAAAACCACCCAATTCCGCTGGAATAGCGGAAGGAACAAGGCCGATTTGCCAACCTGTTTTGACCACATTCAGTGCCGGTTCACTGGCTTCATCAGCTTCATGCGCCACTTTACGAATATCATTAGCTGCATAACGATTAATCGTGTCAATCAATAACTGTTGATCTTCTGTAGGGGTAAACGATACCATTCCACACTCCTAAACTGTTTGATAATCAACCTGCCGCTGAGGCACGTTTGATCATTTTATTGAAGTTGCGCCAATAGAATTTATTTATGTAACGCCATAATGGGGATACCACTTCACTAATCAGCACTTGCATATTCGCGCCGACAGCCATAATCAGCGCCATAGGAATACCAATCGTGAAAACTTGATTTGGGTCATCAAAATACACCAGCGGCACAAATGAAACATAATTGTTATTAAATGCAATGTAGACTGGCAGCCAGAACAAGAAGGTCATCACGAGAGTCAAGACCCATCCCGGCCAACGCACCAAACTGCGTAGGACAAACCCCAACGCCAGCCCAATTCCACCTAATACCAGAGCATTCCAGTCTTGCGGTGTGGTGTCAAGTCGTTCCAGACACCAGACATAACTTAGCCAGGCAAAAGCGCCGATTCCGATAAATAATGCCGAACGCAAAACCACCCTTGCCGCTTTCGAGGTCAGGTAACGCTGCAAACGATGCGGTAGTTCTTCCGTCAACATAGAAAGCAGACCCAAACACAGGCCGAAAAACAATCCAAGTGCGATGGTATAAACCACGCGCTGCGGCGCAAACAGCGTTTGGCTGCGAAAAGTCGAAAATGCCCAGAAACCAATTCCCGCCAGCCCACCAAACAATCCCCATTCGAAACGAAAAATCATATCGACCCGGCGGCGATGTGCCTGGCTTTGTAAGAGAAACTCGCGCTGTAAAGTGGTTATATTCGGATCGTTAAGCAGAACTTCAAAATCATTCAGTTCCTCGCCGCGCAGTAGGAGACTGTTGTTATGACCTTTTTTCTCCCAATCTTTTGCCAGCATTAACAAACGGGTTTGTCGTTCCAGCGCTTCAAGATCAGTATCGACCGTTTCCAGTAGTTTGGTCACCGCCTCTTGAAACTTCTCATTCTGATTGAAGTAAATCCAGTTCAGGTGTGAAATCGCATCCGGCATCTGGATGTTTTGGGATTCTCGATACAAAATCGGAATCAGTCGTTTCTTGTTCTGAATCGCGTAATTGACTTCCAAACCAGCAACTTCTGATTCCAATGAATCCGGGCTGATTACAAAGACAAAACCCCGTGAACTTTCAATGCCTCGACAAATCTCTTCCCACCATTGCGAAGCAAAGGGAATATCTTCGAAGTCAACCCACACATCCCGATTTTGTGCTTCCAGGGTACTGACCAGATTTTGGACAAATTCTTTATCCCGGCGAGAGTAGGAAATAAACACGTCAGGCATGAGCTTGATTCCTATTTAATGAATAGCGCACCTTCAGTTTATAACCACTTCCCTGGACTGCTGCCAGAAGAACCATGCAAAAATCGGCATCCCAACCAGAAAGAACAACCCGCGCACAGCAATCAATGCAGGATTAGCTACCCCTAAAATGCCAACTAATGGGAACAAGAACATCAGCCCCGTAATCACCCATTGCAGCATTTTCCGGCGCGGGAATACCAGGCCAAAAGCTAACAAAGTCGCGAAGGCCGCCATCCACTTCAGATTGGTAATGATATGAACCAGCGGTAAGTCGGGATTCGTCAGCGGCATCCCGGCCTTCGCACCTAATGCGTAAGTGATGAAAAAGGCATTTTCCGTCGCATCCAACAACGCAGTAAGCACACCTGCGCCCATGCCGATCAATGCAAAAGCGCGCGCACGTTCAACCGTCACGCTGTATAAACCGACAAATACCATCAAATAGCCGAGGATAAACAGAGAATCCGCCGCAAAAAAAGTCAGCGTAGTATCGGAATAATCATTACTTGCGCGAATAAATTGGTCGATGGGCATAGGGATACCCGGCTGTAGCTGTACGCCACTCTGCACAGAGAAACTCGCCACTGCCTGTATAACTACACCTATAAATGCCAGCACAGCCGCTAATGCAGCCGCTTGCAAGATCACTTTTTTATCCATGAATGAAAACCCCCATTACCATCACGATTGCTATAACTGTAACAATCATGCCGAAAATGGAGCGAATAATCGTTTCTAAACACACATGTTCCTGGGGAGCAGCCATCTGTATTTTTCCTAATAAGCTTTACTTCGAGTCATGAAAAAGTATGAGTCTTGAAATCTTATAAGCCGCCGGTTACTTCAATGACCTGACCGGAAACATAATTCGAAAGTTCGCTGGCAAAAAACAGGACTGGGCCAGCCGCCTCATCGGGTGTTCCTGCGCGTCCAGCGGGAATCATCATGAAGGCCATTTGCCGCATCTGGTCGGGAATTCCCAGCTTGATTTTCTTGCCTTCTCGTTCCGTAAAATCACCCTTCTCATCAGCCTGAGTCAAGCGCGTTTCGATAAATCCGAAGGCGACTGCATTCACCTGAATATTGAAAGCACCCCACTCTTTCGAAAGGGTTTTCGTCAGCCCAATCACGCCTGCTTTACCAGCCGCATAATTCGCCTGACCAACGTTACCACGTGTTCCGGTGGTGCTGCTGATGTTGATGATTTTGCGCGCTTTTGCTGCGCCGAATTGCTCTTTTTCCTTCTTGGCTGCTTCACGCATGTATGGCACAGCAGCACGAATAAGCTTAAACGGTGCAGTCAGATGAATCGCCAGCATAGCTTCCCACTGCTCGTCGCTCATCTTATGCATCATGCCATCCCAGGTATAACCCGCATTGTTGACAAGGATGTCAATTCCACCATAAGTATTTACGGTCTGACCAATCAATTCTTCAACACCACCAGCATCGGTCACATCAGCCGGCACAGCCAACGCCGTACCACCTGCTGACTGAATAACCGCAACCGTTTCCTGTGTGGGGACAGCATCAATATCAGTGACAACCACTTTCGCACCATGTTGGGCGAACAATTTGGCTGTCGCTGCGCCGATTCCCCGTCCACTTCCCGTAATAATGGCAATTTTATTTTCTAACAGTTTCACAAGAACACTTCCTTCGATATATTGGTTGAATAAGATTAATTAGCTCGCGTGAAGATGCCTTTTGTACAGGTCGTATTCCTTACGGTTTCAATGCGCGCAAAAATGAGTCTGCCATCATCTCCGCGATTTCCGTACCGTTTAGTCGTCCGTTTGGCTTGTACCATACTCCAACCCAGTTATGTGCTCCCAGCATTGTCTTGGTAAAAATGCCAATATCTACCGGACGAAAAATCCCCTTCGCAATACCTTCGCGGATAACATAACCAAATTGCTTTTCAAATTCATCGCGTCGGGCAAAGAAAGAATCCCGTCGTATAATCAAGGCTTCGAAACTTTTTTGAGCTTGTGCACTGCCGTTCACAGGGGGCTTCATACCCATCAGCGAGCGAATCTCAAAGACCATTGCTGCGCCTACAGCCGTATTCTGTGTCAACCCAACAATATGGGAACAAATCATCTGGCGCAGTTTTTCGCCTTCTGCCAGATCAGAATGGGCAATCGTCTCAGTGCGACCAATTGCGAGTTCGAGACCAGCTTCGAGTACAGCCAGGAGGAGCGCATCTTTATTCTCGAAGTGGTGATAGAGGCTGGCAGCAGTTAGATTCACCGCGGCAGCAATATCTTTCATGGTCGTAGCATCATAGCCCTTTCGCTGCAAAACATTCGCTGCTGCCTTGATAATATCGTCACGGTTAACCGATTGATCAGCAGGTTTGCGCGCCAAAAGTCTTTTTCCTTACTGCAAATAATCTAATCTCCATTAGATTATTCAGGATTGGGACGCACTTGTCAAGTTATTAACCACCACACCCAACTATATAAAATTTAGAAAACTCATATGTAATTCTCAAAGTCTGGTATCGTTGCACATAGGGCATAGTAACGAAGTGTCGCTTACCTTTGGTACAATATGCAACCATTTAAATTAACCAAACATTGAAGTGGATTAAAAATGGCTTCTCAAAACAATATTTTTCCTCGCTCCAGCGGTGTTCTGCTCCATCCAACCTCTCTACCCGGACGCTATGGTATTGGTGATCTGGGAGAATGGGCCTATCGCTTTACCGATTGGCTGGCCGCGGCGGGGCAAAGCATCTGGCAGGTACTCCCGCTTGGTCCAACCAGTTACGGCGACTCGCCCTATCAAGCGCTTTCGTCCTTTGCGGGTAATCCACTGCTAATCAGTCTGGATAAACTGGTGGGTCAAGGATGGCTAACCCCTGACGATCTGGCTATTGTCCCTAATTTCCCATCTGAGCTGGTGGATTTTGGCAGCGTGATTGCCTATCATAACGATTTACTCACCCTGGCCTACCAGCGCTTCAAGATCGGCGGATCATCCAAACAACGTGCCGAATTCCAGGCATGGAGTGATCAGAACGGCGCATGGCTCGAAGATTTCGCTCTGTTTTCCGCCCTTAAGGAATATCAGGGTGGTAAACCCTGGGTTGAATGGCCGGAAGCTGAAGCGCTCCGTTTCCCGGAAGCGTTGAACTCTGCCCGTACTACCCATGCCGATAAGATCGCGGAGCATCGCTTTAAGCAGTGGCTGTTTTATAAGCAGTGGTTTGAGCTAAAAGCCTATGCTAACCAAAAAGGTGTCCGACTCGTCGGTGATATTCCTATTTTTGTCGCTCACGATAGCGCCGATGTCTGGGCGTATCGCGAAGGCTTTTATCTGAACGAAGTTGGCGAAACCACTGTGATTGCGGGTGTCCCGCCGGATTACTTCAGCCCCACTGGACAGCGCTGGGGAAATCCCCTCTACCGCTGGGATGTGATGGCCGAAGATGGATACAATTGGTGGATAAACCGCATTAAGGCTGTCCTCTCGCTAGTCGATATTGTGCGTATCGACCACTTCCGAGGCTTTGAAGCCTATTGGGAAGTCCCCGCCAGTGAACCAACAGCCATTAAGGGTCAGTGGGTACCAGGGCCAGGCATGGATTTCTTCACCGTTATTCAAGAGAAGTTAGGTCGCTTACCCATTATCGCAGAAGACTTGGGGCTGATTACTCCCGGCGTAGTCGCCCTACGGGATGGTTTCAACCTTCCCGGCATGAAAATTCTACAATTCGCTTTTGGTGGAGCGGCGGCTGAAAACTCTTTCCTCCCGCACAATTACACCCCTAACTGCGTTGTTTACAGTGGAACACACGATAATAACACGACGGTTGGGTGGTGGCTGAGTGGTGAGGCTGGTGAAGATATTCGCAGTTTCCTCCCCCAGTATATGGGGCGCGAAGTGAAAGAAATCAACTGGGACTTGATTCGCATGGGCATGGCCTCCGTCGCGCATACCTTTGTTGTCCCCATGCAGGATGTGCTGGGACTCGGTGCAGAAGCACGAATGAACACCCCTGGACGCGAATCCGGCAACTGGGGCTGGCGCTTCACAACAGATGCGCTCAAAAATTCTGGACAGGAACACTTAAGTTATCTCACCCGACTATATGGACGCTGGCCTAAAGCGGACGAATAAAACAGACTGTCAACCTGAAGGGTGATCCATGAGATTGCCCTTCTCTCGTACATACAATACTGGAGCGAAAAACCATGAGTTCTCGCAAACGCCGTGATGACTGGCTGGATGAAGATGAATATCCCGAGGAGCGCGATGTAGACGATTTTGGCGACGACTCACCGCTCGATTACGATCCACTTTCTATCGGGCATGTGGGTAATGTGCGCACTCCGTTCTGGACGAGAGAGCGTATTTTGCTGGCTGTTGTGCTCATCGTTCTTCTGCTGGCCTTCATATTTGCAGAGGTGTCTCCACTCCTTAGTCATTAATTGGTTATCGACCTACAAACGGCAAACCTGGAACTCCTTTACAACTAATTTATGAGATATGCCCAGTTCTTATCGTCATATTTCACAAAAACGATGTACGATGAGTTTTCATAGATGCTCGCGAAAAGGTCGTTTTCATGCTGCATTCTCATACTCGCCGGACTTCCGATCATTCGAGTCATTTAAGCACGATCCCAAATGATATATTTCTCCTTAACCCTTCTTATGCAGGGCGCATCATCGAGCGTTCGCAGCTTTGGTCGATGTGCAAGAAAGAAATCGCTGCATTTTCCTTTCTGGTGTTCTTTTGTGCCTTATTATTCGTAATTGCGATAAATTCCATCAAGCCGCTTTTGGACATCAGATATATCGAGCAGTTTGGAATCCTTACAGAAGCAAGAATTTTAGAAACTTATGCTGTCGTAGCCGGTGATAAGAAACAATCAATGTATCAAGTGGTGTATCAATTCACCGATCCGGCAGGGACTATCTATAACGACAATCAGGTTATCAGTTCGAAGTCATTCGACCATTTTCACACAGGCGATTCAGTTCCGATTCGCTATATTTCGGATAATCCAACGCTTTCCACATTAGCCGACTGGGCGCAGGACGACACCACAAAAATGAGCAACGTAGGTGTTGGGTTGACTTCACTCGCCAGCTTCCTCTCGATTTTAGCCGCTACATGGTTTTTGGCGGCTTATCTGTGGCGTGAAGAACAATTCCTTGGACGTGGTCAGGTTATTATGGGACATATCCTCACCTGTCAAATCCGTTCAGCGAACCAGATGGAAGCAATAACATCCAATCGACCCGGTTGGATGACCGCTCAAACGCGCGTTATAACGCTTTCCTACAGTTTCAATTCACCTGATGGGCGCGTTATCAAATCATCAATCTATCGCCCACAGACAGAACTGGGCAAATGCGCCTTGCCTAAATTTGGTGATCCAGTAGCCGTTCTATATCTGAATAACCGACGCTACCGGGTGCTTTAACTGGTCGGAATGAAAATCTCAAGCTGAGTCCCTTCGCCGGGAGCACTGGACACTTCCAGACTCCCGTCGAGCAGCTTCGCCCGTTCATTCATACCGATGAGACCATAACGCCCGGTTGTAGCCTGTGCCGGATCAAAGCCACGTCCATCGTCTTTAATGGTCAAATGAAGCTGTTCGGGCAGCACGACCAGTTGAATATTGACTTTGTGCGCGTAGGCGTGACGGCCTATGTTGGTCAGTGCTTCCTGAAGCATCCGATAAACCCCGATTTCAACCCGCACGGGAAGCGGACGAATATTCCCGACGACTTCAAAATTCGCTGTGACCTTGCGGCGGGAAGCCCAATCCTCAACCAAAGCTTTCAAGGCTTCATCCAGCGGACGGCCTTCTAATGGAGCGGCGCGTAAATCCATGACTGAGCGACGAGCCTCATCCAGGCTGGCGCGGGTTTGATTAAGCGCCTGAACCAGCACTTGCTGAATTCGCTCCGACGGTGCGCCGGTTTCCAGCAGTGCGTCGGCTGTTTCGAGTTGAAGTGCTATGGCGGTCAAGCCCTGCGCTAAGGTGTCATGAATTTCACGGGCGAGACGGTTACGCTCTTCGATTGCCCCTAATTCAACACTGTGGGTAAAGAGCCGTCCACGTTCAATGGCGATACCGAGCAAATCTCCCACCAGATAGAGCAACTGCAAATCATCTTCGCTCAAATCACCCCAATCGGTGCTGGCGACATTGAGTACACCGAGCGGCTTGCCGTGTGCGTCAAGCGGGATGCTGGCGTGCTGGCGAAGTCCGGCTGTTCCGACCACGAGATTTTCCAAACGACTGCATGTGATGTTCTCCGGGTCTTCGAGTTCATCGTTTTCATAGCACCAGAGACAATCACATTCTCCCGCCATGCGACGGGGATGATCGGCTAAAGCGGGTGGTAAATTCTGGGCGGCGGCGAGATAGAATTTCGCTTCATCATCCAGCAGGAAAATCCAACTGGTTTTGAGATCGAACAATTCCGCGACATGGCGCAGAGCGACATTCAAAGCCTGGGTCAGATCAACTTCCTGATTCATGGCCTGCGCGATGGTGTTCAGGATTGAGAGTTCGCGATTACGGCGCTTAAGCTTTTCAGTATCTGATTCTTGTTTGGAGCGGGATGACACGTGCACTTCCTTATGCCTATTCGCACAAAATTATAGCATTGGGGGGTTGTTGGTTGTTAGTTTTTAGTAAGAAAGTCAATAATCCGCAGTCATCAGTCACCAGAAAGTTGTTGCGGATATTGCGGCGAAAATACTAAAAATGGCGGCTTTGTCCCGTAGGGTTGCGGCGGCGGCGATACTTTTTCCGCTGCTGCAAACTTTGCTGCAATTTCAGTTTCCAACCCCTTGATACATATTCCCGCTTTCGCCACCCCGCCACCGCCACCGCCAGCATTGACCGAAAGACCTCAGCGGATGGTGCCGAATGACTGTTATTGCCCACCATAACGCCCCTTGATATGGTGGAAATGGTGCCGAAACGGTGAGGGGAAAGTTTCCCTTAAAATCGATTGACAGTCATTGTATGACACAATTTCCCATTATCAGATGTTAAGCTGCGCGCCATTGATGGCAAAATCCCACCCTATATTTTAGCAGAAATCAACCAGAACATAAGTTCGATTATTCTAACCTATGGGAGTAAGATCCAACGCAAAGGCGCGAAGAGGCAAAGACGCAAAGAGCATCCTAACCAGTCTTGCGGTACTGGGCAGGGGGAATGCCGATTTCGCGCTTGAAGGCTTTACGGAAGGCGGCTTCGGATTCATAACCGAGCATATCGGCAATGGTTTCCACCCTGACTTCATTCTTGAGCAAGCGGGTCGCGCGGAGCATCCGCCAGCGGGTAAGGTAAGTCAACGGTGGCTCTCCCACCAGTTCGGTGAAACGGGCGGAGAAAGCAGAACGTGACAAGGCCGCCACATCTGCCAGTTCTTTGACTGTCCAGCGATGTTCAGGCGATTGGTGAATCATGCCTAACGCGGTGCTGATGGGCTGATCGCGCAGCGCCCCGACCCATCCGACAGAGGCTTGCGCCTGCTGGTCGATCCACAGCCGTATGACCTGAATGAACAGCAGTTCGGTCAAACGCCGGAGCATGACCTGTGAACCAGCCTGCTCTGAAGCCGACTCACGGGCGATGATATTGATAATATCGGTAAAGCCCTGCTCCATGCGCCCCAGTGTGCCGGGAATATGGATGAGTCGGGGCAAACGGTGCAGCAGCGGGAAATCATGGGGATATTCGAAATGGAATGCGCCGCAGAGCATGAGCATTTTTGGCTCTGTACCTTCGCCATTGACAATGTGATGACCACGTTCCGGGTGATAATCCAGATGCACCAAACGGGTCAGCGGTGAGGCAGGATCATCATAGAGGGAGTGTGGATGACCTGTTGGAAACAGCACCACATCGCCATCCTCAACACGGATTGGCTCGTCCTCACCCCCGATGTGCAAATAGGCTCCACCGTAGTTCAAAACATGGAACATGCTGTCCTTGCTGGCGGCGAAATCATAGCGCCACGAAGTCGTCAGTTCTCGCCTTGAGGACAGCCAGCCTTTCACTTCAAGTGTGTTGAGTACATCGGTTAAAACATCCATATTCGCATCCCTGGACTATCGAACATAAATTCAGCACATTGTGTCATAGATCGTCTCCGCAAACAAGCTTACAATGGCAAAGAATCAGAACAGACGTTTTAGGAGGCATCGATGAACGGTAACAATCATTACAGCGTCACATTTACGGTAGATAACACACCAGAAGAAGCCTTCGCTGCCATTAATAACCCGCGCGGCTGGTGGTCGCAAGAAATCGACGGTGACACCGATAGACTCGGCGCGGAATTTAAGTATCACTATCAGGACGTACATCGCGCCACCTTCAAAATCACCGAATTTGTGTCCAACGCGAAAGTTGTCTGGCATGTAGTGGATAACTACTTCAACTTCATCCAAGACAAAAGCGAGTGGATTGACACGGATGTGGTCTTTGAAGTTGCCCCCAAAGGGGATAAAACCGAGGTTCGCTTCACTCATGTCGGGTTGGTGCCCGCTTATGAATGCTACGACGTTTGCTCGAATGCATGGGGCACTTATATCAGCCGCAGCCTACGCGACCTGATTACCACCGGCAAAGGTCAGCCGAATCCGATTCAGGAAGTGGTCACGAAAGCCCGTGAGATGAGCGAACGGGATTACACTACCTCCTTTGAAGTCGAACAATCGCTGGAAGTGGTCTTTGACGCGGTGCTGAATGTGCGCGGCTGGTGGTCAGACGATATTGTAGGCGATACCGATAGACCCGGCGCAGAATTCACCTTCCGCGCGAAAGACCTGCACCTCAGCACCCAGAAAATCATCGAATTTGTGCATGGGCATAGGGTGGCGTGGCGTGTGACGGAGAGCCAGATTAACTTCGTTGAGGATAAATCCGAGTGGACAGGCACGGACATTATCTTCGACATCAGCCGGAAAGGTGACAAGACGGAACTGCGTTTCACCCATGCCGGCCTGATGCCCGCCATCGAATGCTACGGGGACTGCTCAAATGCATGGAATTACTATATCAACAGCAGTTTGCGCAGTCTGATTACGACGGGTAAAGGTCAGCCTGAGCAAAAAGATGCGGACGAGATCAAAAGTGCCTCATGGATTAGTCTGGACTGAGCATACTCATTTTCAAGGGGTTATACCCAGAGGGCGGTTCGTCCCACGGGAGGCTGCACACCGAACCGCCCCTACACGGGAAGAATTTATTCCGAACCATCATTCCTTATCCTGCTGCATTTCGTTTCATCTGCTGAAAAGCGGTAGGGATTGGATGCGTGGCGAGGTAGTCTTTGATCTGCTGGGCGCATTCCGCAGCAGTGGCGAGTGAGGTATCCACCTCGAAATCATAGCGGCAGTAAGCGTGAACCACATTGAACTGTGCCTGTGCCGCCCCTAATGTCCTATCCTTACGATCTTTTTCGCGTTGTTCCAGCACATCCAACCGACATTTAATGCCGATTGACCACGCATCCAACGAATCAAACAGTGCTGCGCATTCATCCACCCAGGCGGGTTCCAACAGCACATGGTCAACTACAATATTCTGTCCGAGCAAGGCGAGTGTTCTCAGTGAATGATGCATGGCAGAGAAAAGTTGATGCCCCCTCAAGCCTGCTGTGATCGCTTCAATCCGACCGTCTTTGAGTGTATAGTCAAAGACTTCGCTCCAGAGAGGCTGGTTGAGATAGCGCTTCGGCAGCGCGAAAATGAAGGTATCGATGCCGATATGCAAGTACGGTTCATCGAGCAAATTCTGCAAGGCTTTGGCGGTAGTGGATTTACCTGAACTGGATGTACCATTCAGGACAATGATTTTGCCACTGGTCAAGCTGTTTTCCTTCCTACACAACAGGTCTATCTCATGATATGATCGAGTTTATGAGACGACGTAAACGCGACTACGGACACAATATCCCCTTATTCCGGGTATTCTGCCTGGCACGACCCGGCCCACGTTAGATTCCACATGTAAGCGAATATCTATTTTCTGCCAGCACTGCCTGTATATGACACGTGCTGCTCTTTTCGTGTACAGTATTCTATTCCTGTGGAGTCAACATTGTGTCTGCTGAACCTCTCGCTAAACCCGCGCCGTTTTTTCTGGAAACGCCGCGTTTTCGCCTTATCACTATTTGTATCTTCGCGGCGATTATCGGTATTTTAGCTGGAATCGTGGCTGAAATCCTCGATCAACTAATTGGGCTGGTCACCAATCTCGCCTTTTTCCAGCGTATCTCGACAGAATTGGTCAGCCCACTGGGTAATCATCTGGGGCCGCTGGTCATTTTCGTCCCGGCGATTGGCGGATTGATTATCGGCCTGATGGCAAAGTACGGGACGGAATTGGTACGTGGGCATGGTATCCCGGAAGCCATGGAAGCGGTTCTGCTCAAACGCAGCCGGATTTCGCCCAAAGTCGCGATTCTCAAACCACTAAGCGCGGCGGTGTCGATTGGTTCCGGTCAACCATTTGGCGCGGAAGGGCCGATCATCCAAACGGGCGCGGCTATCGGCTCGGTTTTAGGGCAGCTTACCCGCATGACGACGGCGGAGCGTAAAGTGCTGCTGGCATGTGGTTCCGCAGCGGGGTTGGCGGCGATTTTCGGAACGCCTATCGCGGCGGTTATTTTCGCCATCGAACTGCTATTGTTCGAATTTCGTGGGCGCTCGTTCATCCCACTGGTCATTGCTGCGACACTGGCGGCGGAAGTGCATAAATCGCTGTTTGGTGCCGGCCCGGCTTTCTCCGTTGGCATAGTCGAATTCGGCAGCCCGGTGAACCTGGTCTTTTTCCTCCTGCTGGGGATTCTTTCCGGCCTGACCGCCATGCTGCTCACGCGACTGCTCTACCGCATAGAAGATCGCTTCCATCATTCGAAAATCAATACCTATCTATGGCCTGCGCTGGGTGGTTTATTTGTCGGAATCGTTGGTTATCTTGTGCCACTGCTGACTGATCCGCGCGTGAATCTGTTTGGCCCCGGCTACGGCCTGATTACGAATATTCTCGCCGGGAAGTATTTATTCGGCTTCCTGCTGGTGGTCTTCCTGGCAAAATCGGCGGTGTGGTTAGTGGCGCTGGGGTCAGGCACATCAGGCGGCGTGCTGGCTCCGGTCTTCATGATCGGCGCAGCGCTGGGCGGCATGTTCGGGCTGGTGGTGAAACAGATTTTTCCCGGAATGGACGCTGCTCCGGCGGCTTTCGCACTGGTAGGAATGGCAGCGGTTTTCGGCAGTTCGACCCGTGCGACCTTTGCGTCTATCCTGTTCGCCTTCGAAATGACGCAGAATTATCAGGTGATTTTACCCGTGATGTTCGCCTGCGCTATTGCGGATGTGGTGGTCAGCCGCATGACCCAGACCAGCATCTTAACCGAGCAGCTTCGCCGTAAGGGGGTGCGTATCCATCATGAATATCAGGCGGATGCACTGGATATGGTGACCGTTGAGGCAGTGATGGTCAAAGACGTAGTAACCGTGCGGGAAAATATGACTGTCGCGGAAGTAATCGGACGCATCAATGTGCATGACCCGCGTCTTACACGGCATCAAGCACTGGTGATTATCGATGAGGCGAACTGCCTGAAAGGAATTATCACGCGCGGCGATCTGCTCAAAGCGATTAATGCCGGACACACAGAATGGACGGTTCTGGAGGCCGGTTCGGAGGAAGTCGTTGTCACGTATCCCGACATGAGTGTAAGGGAAGCTCTCAACCTGATGCTGCGTCACAATATTGGTCGACTACCCGTTGTTGATTCGCGCGAACCCGGTCACGTTGTCGGGTATCTTTCACGGGCGGGGGTGATGTCTGCGCATTATAAACATATTCAGGAAGAACATGAGATGGAAGCGGGTTGGGTGTTATAAAGGCATCCACCCTGAATTGGGGTAGGGAAACACCTTACCCCCGTCATATTCAGATTATTTACAAGCCTTTACGGCCTTACTGGTTCACAAAGCCTTTTCCCGCCTATAATGATGGAAAATCTCACATCATAATGAGGCTGCTTTATGAATAATCAACCACCGAATCCGCCGAAACCTTCTTCCGGCGGAGCGAAAGTCTATGAGATGCAGTGGGACTGTAAGTTCTGCGGCACCAAAAAGCTGTTGGGAAAAACCCATCGCTTTTGCCCGAACTGCGGTGGACAACAAGACCCGACCTGGCGTTATTTCCCATCTGATGAGGAAAAAGTCGCGGTGCAGGATCATGTGTATGTCGGCGCGGATAAAATCTGTCCGGCCTGCAAGACACTGAATGCGGCTGTAACGGAATTTTGTGGTAACTGCGGCTCGCCATTGACCAAAGCTGCCGAGGCGAAAAAGGTCGGCGAACGTAAACAGGCGGAAGGTCAAGCTTTCGAGACAGAGAATCTGAAAGAACGGCAAAAAGCGCAGGCTGTCCCTGCTCTCGCCGCTGCCGCACCTGCTGCAAAGCCAAAGGGCAGAAGCAAACTGCCGTTTATCCTTATCGCACTGGTGGTAATTGTCGGCGGTATCATTTTCGCGCTAACCCGGACGACCACCAACAACATCTATGTGACAGGGTACCGATGGGAACGCACCATCGAAATCGAGGCATTAGGGCCGGTTGCACAATCGCAGAATGGCAGATGTAGTCTAGCCCCTGCGGGAGCTTATAACCTTAGTGAACGCACCGAAAAAACAGGATCGCATCAGGAAGCGGATGGTCAAACTTGCACCAACAAGCAGGTTGACCAGGGCGATGGAACCTTCCGAGAAGAACAACAATGTTCAACCAATTACAAGACAGTCGATGATTACGGGCCGGTGTGCCATTACACAATCAATCTGTGGGTACATTCACGAACAGCAAAGGCTGAGGGCGACAAAAGCGTCACGTTAGCGTGGCCGGACGCGAATATACGCACCGGGAACCTCATCGGCAGCGAACGCGAAAGCAGCCGCAATGAGCAATACTATCTGATCTTTAAGGGCGATGGCGACAAACCTATCGAGTGCGCTGTACCTTATGACCAGTGGAATACCACATCGATGGAAGCGGCCTTCACCGTCCAGGTCGGAACCGTACTGAAGAATGTGAAGTGCGAAACGCTGAAGCCAGCGGGATAAGCATACTTACGTCGCCGTTATGTCGGATTTAAAAGGAGTGAATCAAGTGGTTCACTCCTTTTTCTCTCAATCACCTACCATCAGCCTTCCAAAATCAGTGCCGCCCCACGCTCCAAATTGGTCAAACGAAGCGCGCCATTTTCGACGCGGAAATCAGCCCCGCTGAGGTTATCCGTGAGGTTTACGCCGTCAGCGATTCCGGCGTGCCAGACGGGAAGAGCGCTGTTCAGTTGACTGACGCAAGTAGGCGATTAATCCGTCCTGTGCATAGACTATCTGGAAGCCGCCGTGAATCAAGGCCGGGGCGGTACGGCGAAGTTTGATCAGATATTGGTAGTAAGCACGTAAATCGGTATCCCATTCGCTTTCCTGCCAGATCATACAGCGGCGGTTATCCGGGTCATTTCCGCCTGTCATACCGATTTCATCACCATAATAGACCGAGGGCACACCGGGAAAGGTCATCATGAGGGCTACGCCGAGCTTCACCAGCACTTTATCACCACCTGTAATCCATGCAATGCGGGGTGTGTCATGGCTGTCCAACTGATTAAACTGTTGTCGGGTAACTACCCAGGGTATGACGGCCTTGAAGCGTGTCCAATGTTCCGCGAGCGCTTCGGCAGGCAGGCGCACTGGGTCAAGAGCAGGCATCTGTTCAAAGATTTCAGGCGGTAATTCGGGCGTGCGTAACCAATCCCAGAGCGGTAAGGTAAAGCCCTGATAATTCATGGTCGCATCCAGTTCGTTGCCCTGTAAATGCGGCGTGCCATCATAGAAGTTTTCGCCAAACAGGAATGCCTGCGGACTATCCGCCTTGACCGCGCGACGAATACCACGCCAGATTTTATGATTTAGCTGCACCGCACCCTGCCGCGCTGTCATATTGGC